>JAIMAZ010000060.1 GCA_023511695.1 Ignavibacterium sp. | reverse complement strand
ACTTTGACTGATATAATCTGGGCAATTAAATAAAGGAAAAGTAAATGAGAAAAATTTTTTATTTGATTTTTGCTGCACTTCTTTTTTCAATTTATAGCTGTGATGATTCCGGCAAAGATTCCACTGATGAACCATCAACCGGTAAGACAGATTTCACAAAAAGATATGGAATCAAATCAGCAATAGTTGAGTATGTAATTACAGGTTCGCAATCAGGTACTAAAACTTTATACTTTGATAATTGGGGAATGCGTCAAGCTGAGTATACAAATTCAGTTTTAGAGATTGGAAACTTTAGCAAGAGAATAAACATTCTGAATATTGTAAAAGATGATGCAAACTATATTATTGATTTGGAAAGAAAAACAGGAACTAAAACAAAAAATCCGGTAAAGAAATTAGTCGCCGAACTACAAAATCAAAAAAGTTTCGGAGAATTTGGCGAACAGATTTTACTCAAAGCCGGAGCAATGAAAATTGGTCAGGAAGAATTTCTTGATAAGGATTGTGACATTTATGAAATAAAAAATACCGGGACTAAAATGTGGATCTGGAAATGGATTCCTTTAAAAGCAATTTCAAAGCTTGGTGGAGTCGAAATAAACAGCGTTGCAAAAAAGATTGAAGTAAATGTTAATATTCCTGAAGAAAAGTTTACACCGCCAGACAATGTTACAATTACAGAAGTTGATCTTGATGATATAGAAAATCAGTTGCGGCAGCAATCAAAATGATTAGCTTTCTTCCTGTTGGTGGTGGAAATGAAATTGGTGCAAATTGTTTCTATCTAAATTTAAACGGTAATGGGATAATTCTCGATTGCGGAATACATCCTCAGAAAACCGGTTTTGAATCACTACCGAAATTTGAACTGCTGGAAAATAAATCAACAGATTATGTCCTCATTACACATGCACATCAGGATCATATTGCAGCACTTCCATTTCTGATAAAAAAATTTCCTCACTTAAAAATCTACAGCACACCACAAACCCGTGCTTTAGCAGAGCTTACTCTGCATAATGCTGTTTCAATTCTTAAGAAAGAAATTTCTGATGAACAGTTTGAATTTTATTCACACGATGAAGTTGACCTGCTTATAAAGATGATAAACTATAACGAATATGAAAAAGAATTTCTTCTTCAATCTTTTCATCAGAATAAAGATGCAAATGTAGTTGCTAATTTTTATGATGCCGGACATATTCTTGGTTCAGCAGGAATTTTACTTGATAATAATGGTTACAAAATATTTTACACTGGTGATATTAATCTATCAAATCAGGCAATTCAAACATCCGCTTTTTTACCAAAGACAAAAGTAGATACTCTCATACTTGAGACAACTTACGGAGCAACTGATTCATCAAAACTTTTCAGCTGGCAAAAAGAAGCTGAGCGTTTTGCCAAAGAAGCAAATATGATTTTAACTTCAGGTGGTTCCGTTCTTATTCCGGTTTTTGCTCTTGGAAAACTTCAGGAGTTACTTGCAACCATCTGGTTGTTAATGCAAAAAGGTAAACTCTCTCCGGTTGATATTTTTACTGGTGGAATTGGAACAAAAATTAATCGCGTATATGATTATAATAGGTATGTGGTTAATCGCGTTGATAAAGAATTTGAACTCAGTTCAATTCCTCAGAATGATTACACACAACTTAACTCACCTGATGATTTATTCAAAAATCCATCAATAGTTCTTGCATCAAGCGGAATGATGATTAAAGGTACAACTTCTTATGACTTAGCAAAAAGATTTTTACTTCGGAGAAATTCTGCAATCTTTACTGTTGGATATATGGATGAAAACACTCCGGGCTATAAGATTGCAAATTCAAGAAAGGGAGAAAAAATTTTTCTTGACGAATCTGATAAAGCAATTGAAGTAAAATGTGAAATAAAAAATTTCAGATTTTCTGCTCATGCAAAAAGAGAGGAGCTTATATCAATTGTTAAGAAACTGAAACCTGAAAATGTAATTCTTGTTCATGGTGATTTAGAAGCAATCAATTGGATGGGAAAAGAAATTTTATCTAATTTCAAAGGAACAAAAGTTCACTCAACTATTTGCTGTAAAGAAATAGTTTTATAAAATCAAAGAATAATGAATTATTATTCTTTATATATTTGTATAAACAAATTTCATTCTTTATGAGAATGAACAATCCGACAACTACTTTTCAGGAGGAGTCATGTCTCAAGCACTTAAAAACAAGCTCAAAGAAAAAATTGAAGGATGGCGTCCAAGAACTGCCCGATTGGTAAAGGAATATGGCAATGTAAAAATTGATGAAGTAACAATCGGACAAGTAATCGGTGGTGCAAGAGATATCAAATGTCTTGTAACTGATATTTCTTATCTCGATCCCTTTGAAGGAATTCGTTTCAGAGGTTTAACAATTCCGGAGGTTCTCGAAAAACTTCCAAAGGTTCCCGGAGATGAAATGCCTTATGTAGAGGGATTTTTCTTCTTTCTACTGACCGGTGATATTCCATCAATGAAAGATGTAGAAGAGGTTGCTGAAGAGTTTAAGAAAAGACAGGAAGTTCCGCAGTATGTTTTTGAGATGTTGAAAGCTTTACCAAAAGATTCTCATCCGATGGCAATGCTTTCCGCAGCAATTGTTTCAATGCAGAGAGAATCAATATTCTTCAAAGAATATGAAGAAGGTAATCTTCATAAAAATGATTATTGGGATCCGACTTATGAAGACTCATTAAATCTTCTTGCAAAACTTCCTCGAATTGCTTCTTTCATTTACAGATGGAAATATAAAAATGGTGATATAATTCCTTCGGATCCAAATCTTGATTGGGGCGGAAACTTTGCTCATATGATGGGAATTCCAAAACCTTATGACGATGTTTCAAGAATGTATTTCATTCTTCACAGTGATCATGAGAGTGGTAATGTAAGTGCACATGCCGGACATTTGATTGCATCTGCGCTGTCAGATATTTACTACTCAATTTCCGGAATGGTAAATGGTCTCGCAGGTCCGTTGCACGGTTTAGCAAATCAGGAAGTGCTTAAATGGATTCAGGAAATTTATGAAAAGGAAGGCGGCAAAGTTCCTACCGAAGAGGAAATGAAGCAATTTGTTTGGGAGACATTAAAATCCGGTCAGGTTATTCCTGGATTTGGCCATGCTGTATTAAGAAAAACTGATCCCCGTTACACTGCTCAAAGAGAATTTTGTCTGAAACATTTACCGGATGATCCTTTGTTCAAATATGTTGATTTACTTTATAAAGTTGTTCCTCCAATTTTATTAGAACAAGGAAAAGCCAAAAATCCATGGCCAAATGTTGATGCACAATCCGGTGTTATTCAATGGTATTATGGTTTAAGAGAATATGACTTCTACACAGTATTATTTGCTGTTGGACGTGCACTTGGAGTTTGTGCTAACATTATCTGGGATCGTGGTCTTGGTTATCCGATTGAAAGACCAAAATCAGTTACAACAGAAATGCTTGAGGAAGCTGCTGGTATTAAAAAATAATTTTCTTATTTATGATTTGTAGAGACACGCCAAAACGTGCCTCTGCGATAAAGAATACAATTTATTTTATTAATCTGATGCCTCAGAAAACTTTGCAATCCAAAATAACTCTGAGGCATTTTTTATTTAGAAGAGAATTCTTAATTATAATGAAAAGTCATTTCTAAGAATGGCAAAGTAAGACTGAGAAAACTATTCTGGAATGGGGATTTCTCTTTGGAAGAAATACGAATGGAAAACTCCAATAATACTAAAAATTATAAATCAACAAAGAAGAACTTTATTCAGATGGGTTCTGGTGTAGCTTTGGGTATAGCGCTCGGGGCTGCGATTCAAAATATTGCATTGGGATTGATAGTTGGAATTATAATTGGCGGAGTTGGAATTGCGATTGACAAATCAAGAAAATCAAATTCAGCCAACTGAAGTGATAAACAATATAGCTTGTATATAAACATTACTAATTTTTTCACATCTGTCCAGAATAATCATTTCCATGCGGCTAAAGCATGCTCCATTTTTCAGTTAACTGAAGTGAACTCAATAAGTGATGATTAGGTTTGTTCTTTATTTATTGCAGTCGGATTTATTCAACAGTTAAGCCTAGCATATTACTGGCTTTAACTGAGGCATTTTTTATTTGCCCTTTCAATCATATAATTTTAACCTAAGCTCTCACAAAACTTTTTTAACAATGAATAAAAAATTGAAAACTCTTTCCGAAATTCTGCTTGCCGGAAAATCTGCTACAGAAAAAGAAGATTATAAAAATGTAATATCTGAGCTGATTGAATTCTTTAAACTTTATAATAATTCTGGTGTAATTGATTCTGATTTTCAGAATCTGTTAACTCATCTCATTGGCAGCGGTTTCGACAAAGATTTGATGAATGAAATTACTGTTGATTTGTTTTATTCAATTGGAGACAATCTTTTAAGCTCCGACGGAGCTAATCAAATAATTATTCATTCTTATCTGAATCTTTTCAGATACTCGGAATTCCTGAAAAGAATTTATGATGATAAAAATTGGGAAGAATTGATCCTTCAGCTTATTATTAAAAGCAATTTTACTTTTGATAAACTCTTTGAACAAAGAGTAAAGCAATACAAACAAAAAAATCTTTTCAGAATAATTGAAGGTGAGAGAACTACTGAATACTCGTGGGGAATTGTAAATAATAAAATTAAAGAATACAAAAAGGCCATCTCTGTTTTGCTTTCTGAAAATGATGAAGAAACTTTTGTTGCATTTTTACTTGATAATTCTCTTGATATGATTTTGCTTGATCTTGCCTGTCTTACTTCCGGTGTTGTTAATATTATGATACCGGCTAATTCCGTTCCTCAGCATATTGAATTTATTCTTAACCAAACCAAAGCAAAATACATTTTTGTTGATGACGAAGTTCAGCTTTCAAAAATTAAATCTGTAAAGAATAATCTCATCTATTTGAAGAAAGCAATCCTGCTCAAAGGTTTATCAGTTGATGATTATGTAATTCACTTCGATGATTTTCTTAAATTGAGTTCAGATAATTCAAAGGCCGAAATATTACAAAAGAAAATCAGCACTGATTCACTTGCTACGATAATGTACACTTCAGGAACAACCGGCGATCCAAAAGGAATAATGTTTTCTCACTTAAACATTGTTTATAAACGTTTCTGCAGAGCAATGGCAATTCCTGAAATAGGTGAGTCCGATAGATTTTTATCTTACCTTCCGCTTTATCATACATTCGGAAGATGGCTTGAAATGACCGGATCAATTTTCTGGGCTGCAGAATACATCTTTATGGAAAATCCTTCCATTGAAACAATGATAAATAATTTCAGATTAGTTAAGCCATCTGTTTTCATCAGCATTCCTAAAAAATGGATGCAGCTTTATGAAGCAATAACAAGCAAAGTTGATATTGAGGCGGAAGATGATAAAAAGATTAAAGAAACAGTTGATGAATTAACCGGAGGAAATCTTAAATGGGGACTTTCTGCTGCTGGTTATCTTCCTGCAGAAATTTTTCAATTCTTTCAGAGATATGGAATTGAACTGATGAGTGGTTTTGGAATGACCGAAGCTACCGGTGGAATTACTATGACACCACCAAATAGATATAAGCCTGATTCACTTGGCAAATCTTTACCTGGCATTGAGATTAAAATTGCTGATGATGGTGAATTGCTTATTAAAGGTGCTTATGTGATGATGGGTTATTTTGGCGAGGACCCCGAAAAAACTTTTGTTGATGGCTGGCTCCCAACTGGTGATTTAATGTCGATGGATGAAGATGGTTTTATAGAAATTGTTGATCGGAAAAAAGAAATTTATAAGAACATTAAAGGCGAAACTATTGCACCGCAGAAAATTGAAAATCTTTTCCGCGACTTTGAATCAGTTAAACAGATTTTCCTTGTTGGCGATCATCGTCCTTACAACACAGTATTGATTTATCCGGACATTGAATCAGATACTTCTCCCATTAAAAAATTAGATGAGAAACAAAGACAGGAATATTTCGCTTCATTAATTGTTTCGGTAAATAATTTTCTTGCGCCGTTTGAAAGAATTGTTGACTTCAGATTAACTAACAAACCTTTTACCCTCGAAGCAGGTGAAATTACTCCGAAGGGAACTTATAAGCGAAGAGTTATTGAAAAGAACTTTTCAGAACTGATTGATTCGATGTACGAAAAGAATTTCATCGAACTTAAATCAGAAACTATGCACATTAAAATACCTTCCTGGTTTTTAAGAGAGATAGGGATATTAAGTCGTGATATTCATCTTAAAGATAACAAAATAGTTATACCCAAATTGAATAAAAGTCTTTCTGTGGAAGTAATAAATGAAGAAGAAAAAATTTACAGAGTTGGTTCGTATGCTTATAAGTTCCGAAAGGACACTATTGATCTTCAGGATTTAATTACAAATCCGATTTACTGGCTTGGCAATACTCAGTTGCTTTCATTTACAGGTGAAGAGATAATTCAATGGCAGAGAAAAGATACTAAAGACAACGAAGTAACTTTCGTTGAACCACTTGAGCAGGCTTCTGCTGATATATCATTAGCTGAAAAATTTTCTAATGCAATTGGTAAAGGAGATTTTTCTCTTCTGAATCTTCATACAGCTTTGACACTTATTCAGCAGAAAACAGATGAAGCGACTAAAGAGAATTTGCTAATGTTTTTCAGAAAGATTCTGAAAAGCCAGAATCATCATTTACTGAAAATTGTAAATGAAACATTATCGAATCCGGAATTGATTTTTGAATTTCATCTTAAAAAGGAAATTCTGAAACTGCTGATTCAAATATCTTCAAAAGATAAGTTCAGAAATATTTTAATAAGTTACACAGAAAATCATCCTGCAATTCTTGATGATGATATAATTGAATTTATCTGCTCAATCAGCAAAGGGTTTGATAATCTGAATGAGATTCTATCTGCATTAAAATATTTTTATGAAAAGCACTGTTCGGGAATTCAGCTTTCAGTTCTGCCAATATCTTCATACTTCAGATTACTTGTTGCTTACGGTTCCAGACATCCAATTACTTACAAGCAAATAAGAATTGTTCTGCTTGAGTATGAACTTTATCCGAAATCAAAAAGACTTCGTCAGCTGGCTCTCAAAAACAGATTGGAGTTAAGAAAGGAACTGAGAAAATGGCTCGGTGCTAATCAGAAAAATGCAATTGATCCGGAAACCGGTGAAGAATATTCGTGGGAAGATGTTCTTGTTTTTGAGGAGGATGTTGATACTGCAGACAAATTTATTATCTCAGAAGCTTTAATTGAACAGCCAATAATTCGTGAAGCAGTATTTCTTTGCTCAAACGGAATACTGATTGACTTAAACAGTATTTTACCTTCCGGAGTATGGATTAGCTTTTTAAATTCATCTGAGCTGAGGAATGTATATCGAATTACTGTTCAAACAAGATTTCAGGGCTCTTTTGATTTCATCCTTCATGTTAATAAAACAATTTTCAGAGAAGAACTTGAAGAAGAGATAAAATGGATAATTATTGCCGGTAAAGAAATCAGAGGCGAAAGAATTGCAGCTCAATTTGGCGGATTGTGGGAAGAATATTCGATGTGGACTGAAGAATATATTGCTGGCGAATCAGTTGCAAAATTTTTACGAAGAGAAATTAAAAAAATTAATTCATTTGGAAGTGACAGAATAAAATGGCTATGGAGATTTTTTGTATGGAGTGCTTTTGCTGCTTATCTGAAATTCAGAAAGTTTACGAATGATAAAATTGAATTAGGAAATCCTTCACCGGAAAATATTATTCTGCCACCACACGACTATCAAACAGGTTCTTATATTACATCATTTTACAAAAGAGAGTCTTCTGTTTCTTACTATCAGTTTACTCTAAACTTTTATAACCAATTTATTCTAAAAGCAGAGGAAGAATATCCTGTATTGAAAAATGATTTGGCATTTAGCAGTATTCTTTCAGCAATTTGTGAAGTTGAGGGAGCCGAAAAAGGAATAGAAATAATTCAGAGATTAAAAAAAGAATTACAAACCCGCGGAAGCTTTCCAAATCAGAATGAACTTTTGAGTGAAGCAGATTCATTTCTTCATAATGTTAAAACATTTGGATTTTTACCTAAGCAGCTTTACTTCGCAATAAAAAGATTCAACAGGTGGTATGAACTAAATCGAGAAGCGTCACTTACTGCTCAGGCAGAAACAATATACGACATTTATCAGACTTATCGTTTGTTTGATCTCGAAGAAGATTATCCGGCTGTGCGAACAAGATTCTTTATTGAAACTGTTTTGAAGGACTCATCAGAAAAATTCAAAAAAGTTCTGCGCGACATAATCAAAAAACAAAGAACAAAGAAACTGAACAAAGATGAAACGCTCAATCTACTTTCCAATCTTAGTTTTGAATTTGAACTTACTGAAAAAGAAAACTTTTTCTTAACGAGATTAAGTTATCCGCATCTTAAACCGACTGACACTGCGGCTTTCCTGAAAATAAAAAGCGATACAGCTTTTACATCAGGTTTAGTTGTCCAGTTAACTGATAATGACGGAAATCCTTATCTGGTTCGTTCGCCGATTAATCCAAAAGAAATTTCTAAGCTTCACAAACTATTTCTAGAAGCTAATCTGATTGTAACCTTCAGACCGGAACATAATTATCTTGTTGCAGTTTCAGATCGCGGATTTATAATTGGCGGACTTTTTTATTATCGCACAAGTGAAGATACGGTTCAGATGGAAAAAATTGTTGTGGCAAATCGTTACAGAAGAAAAGGCATCAGCGAAGGATTGATGAATGAATTGTTCAACCGGATGAAAGCTAAAAACATAAAATATGTTACAACAGGATTTTTCAGACCGGAATATTTCTATCGCTTTGGATTTAAGATTGAAAGAAAATACTCTGGACTTGTAAAAGAATTATAATTATACCTTATCTCATGTCTCCAGAAAAATTGCAACTCAAATTTTCCTCAAATATCGTAGCTCAAGTCTCCAGACTTAAGCTAAAGCACGAATCAGTAAAGTTGTAGTCAGGAATCAAAAAATAAAATTTAACTGAGCAAATGGAGTTACAAAAAATTCTTTAGAAGCTTTTTCCACACCAAGTACAAATTGCATTGAAGCTCCTGCAGAAATGAAATAATTCTCACCCAAAGTAAAAGACCGTCCTGGATTTATATTTAAAAGTGAAACATCACTTTCAATATAAACATCATTCAATGCGAAGCCGCCGCCAGCTTTCACCTTTAAATGATTTTGCTGCAAGTATGATATTTGTATAAAAGGATTTGTAAACCAATTTGAACTGGTATTATTATAAGACAATGAAACAAAAGGATTAAAATTAGTTTTAGTCTCTCGTTCTAATGCAACAAAACTAAAATCAAAATCCCAGGGAAGAAATTCTACATCAGCATGATAAAAAGCTGAATAAAATGTTGATTGAAAATTTGCGCCGACATCAAAACGGAAATGACTAATCGAATCTCCACCAGCAAAACCTAATCCAAAATTTCAACCAACTCCATCAGAATTATCATTACCAGCATAATTAAGTCCGCCGAATAAATAAATTACTTTTGAAAGTTTTACATCCAAATTAATTTCGATGTTAAACGGGGCTATCTTCCAATTAAGATTATTTCCATCATACAGACTGTCTGTAATTCTGTTTTGCTGAAATTTACTGACAATTCCTTCAACAATTCTTCAAGATAATCCACTTACATTCAGATTAAGCTTCACACTCTCGTTTGTGTTTGAACTTGCTAAATGAAGCGGCAGCTGAACAAGTGGTGCATCTAAATCAGCAAGAAGGAGGTAGTGTATTGGTTCAGCGGAAAATGGAATTTCGGGTTAATTAAGTAAGGTAGATTAGCTGGCATTTCTTACTTCAATTCTTTTCAGTTTAGCTTCTCTAAGTTTCCTTTCTCTTATTTTCAATTTTTCACGCTTACCTCCTTCCGTTATCCTAATGCAATAGTTTAATAACTATTTAATAAATTAGTTACTGACATTTCTATTGAGTTAATACATTTAATGTCAAATTCCCTTCTGATGCGAAACAAACTTATTATAAAGCACTAAACCAATTATGGTTGCCACACCGATTAAACTGAATATAATCCATAATGTTGCCGGTTGATTTAGTTTGTCAACAAAATGTACATAGAGATTTGCACCAAGAATACCTCCTACAAAACTCCCAAATACTCCGTATAAAAATGAGTAACCAAGATAAAGTGCTTTCTTATCTTCAGGAGCAATCAAACCGACATAACTAATAAATTTTGGATGAGCAGTCATTTCACCGATTGAAAAAATTATTATACCGATCATAAACACCCAGATGTTAGTATTGATTGCCAGAATTGCCATTCCGATAGTTCCCATTGATATGCCGGCAATCATTGTGGGAAGTGCTTTTGTATGTTTAACAATATTCGATACAATTATCTGGAGAAGAATTATTGTACCGGCATTTATTACAGTAACGTGTTCAACATCAAATTTCCAGTTTAATTCAATACCGATAAGATTGAATAATCCATTCACAAAATTGTTAAGTGAAGTAGCATCAACATATTTCTGAACATACCACAAAACTGAGTCAAACATTTGAAAATATAAAATCCAGAATCCCGAATAAATCAAAATCAAACCTATAAACCTGAAGTCAGTTAATACCAGCACAGCTCCTTTAAGAACTTCAGTAAGTGATTTTTGACTTTCAGGTTTTTTAGGTTCCTTATAAATAAAAAAAGTTGGAATAAGCATAGCGGTTGTACAAATTGCTGATGCGACCATAACATAATTCCAACCGAAAGTATTTTTAATGTATGGAACTAAAATCAGTGGGAACAAAAATGCACCAAGATTAATTGACCAATAAAATATTCCGAATCCCAGGGTGCTGTTGCTCTCATCAGTTTCGCGGGCAATTGTTCCTGAAATCATCGGCTTGAATGCACCGGCACCAATTCCCATTATAACTAGACTTCCAAAGACCATTGCATATTCAGTTGTTTGACTGGTAAGAAAGTAGCCGAGTCCGAGAAAAATAAATGCAAATGTCAATGTTCTTTTATAACCAAAACGATCACCAATTGCGCCGGCAAGAATTGGTAAAATATAAAGCAATGGTTGAATTGTACTTTTAATTACTCCAACACCTTCCTTCGAAAAATTAAGTTGATCAGTCATATAAACAGAAAGTATGCTCATCATTCCATAGTAAGAGCCGCGTTCAAAAAATTCCATTAAAATTACAATCCAGTAATTAAGTGAAAAAGATTTGAAGATTCCTTTTTTAACTGAATGCTCTACCATAAAAATCCTTATAGGTTGTTTTCAGATTAAATTCAAATTATGATTCCAAAGATAATTAATCAGTCTTACTTTTTTGAAGAAAATTAATTTTATAACAAATAAAAGATTAAGATTTAATACTGTTTTTAAAAATAAATTAACAAATTAAAAA
>JAIMAZ010000059.1 GCA_023511695.1 Ignavibacterium sp. | reverse complement strand
GCAACTAAAAATTTACGGTATTCTTGCAGGTGAAAGCATCTTGCTTTCAAAACAACTTTCTGTAATTGAATCGAAAAAACACTTAAGTATAATCGGTGATGTTTCAAAATTTCTTCTTGGTGATATTAAATCTCCAATGCTTACAATTAAGCATTATACGAGCATCATTTCCAGATTCGAAATTCCTGATGAAATAAAGCGAGTGATAACTTTACTTACAATGCAGGCAAATTCAGTTCTGGACTTATTACAATCAACATCTGACTTTGCAGAAAAGAAATCCAACATTAAGCGGTCCGCTGTTCAGCTTAATGATTTACTGAACAACATTCTTGATTTGCTTGCTGAATTTGTAGAATCGAAGAACATTAAGCTCTATAAAAAATTTGCTCAGAACTGCACTGTTAATATTGACCCGAGAAAATTTCATGTTGCAATTTACGAGCTTATAAAGTATGCAAGCTCCGAGCTTCCTTCAGGCGGAAAAGTATTTTTCAGCACCGAATTTCTTGGGAAGGAAGTTCAAATCAGAATTTATGATGAAGGAAAGTTTCAGCAGCCAGAGAGATTTCCTCTCGTATCAAGAGCAGATTTGAGTCTGGATATTGCTGAGTTTTTCCTCAAAGCGATGAATGCTAATTTTTCTTTTGCAGAAAAAACTAGCGGCGGAGTCATTTTCATAATTAGTATTCCGGTTACTTCAAATTAAACTCTCAGGGATTTATTTTCCCTGTTGATGAATTACAATTTAATTACAGTTCTTGGTCCAACTGCTGTTGGAAAAACCAAACTTGCTGCTCAGCTTGCAAATTATTTTAATGGCGAAATAATTTCAGCTGATTCACGTCAGGTTTATAAACATCTGAATATCGGTACTGGTAAAGATTTGGGCGATTACATAATTAATGGCTCTTCTGTTAAGTATTATATGATTGACTTAGTTGAACTTCCTGATGAGTTTAATCTTTTTGACTTCTACAAAAATTTTTTTCATTTCTATCATCAGATCAAATCAAAAAATAAAATTCCTTTTCTGGTTGGTGGAACGGGACTTTATCTCAGTTCTGTGATTCAGAACTACGATTTAAAAGAAATTGAAACCGATCAGGAATTTCTTGAAGAACTAAATACCAAAAGCGATGAAGAATTAAAATCGTTGTTACTAAAATTAAACCCTAATCCTCATAACAAAACTGATTTCAAAACTCGTGAAAGAATTATTCGCGCAATAATTGTAGCAAAAGCTAATAAGTCAATCGAAAATAAAATTACAATTCTTTCATTAAATATCGGGATAAATCCCGGGAGAGAAATTGTTAAGAGAAGAATAAAGGAACGACTTGAAAAAAGACTTGCTGAAGGAATGATTAACGAAGTTGAAACTTTACTTCAAAATAATATTCCTCACGAAAGATTAATCAGTCTCGGACTGGAGTATAAATTCATCACCGAATATTTAATCGGAAAAATATCTTATGAGCAGATGCAAAGCGATCTTTATAAAGCAATCTGTGCCTTCGCAAAACGACAAATGACCTGGTTCAGAAAAATGGAACGGGAAGGAATTAAAATTTTCTGGCTGAATGAACCAGATTTTGACAAAGCAAAAGAAATCATCAAGAATAAATATGAATTCGACCGATAATCTTCCTGATTCAGTAAAAAAATATCTTAAAAAATTCTCTTTAAATCTCTGGAGCTTGTCTGACAATTCTCAAAGATTATTTAATAACATAATCGTAATTCCCTCACTAGCTGAATTTGATTTTCTTCCGGTTTGCTTAAAATCGCTTGAAGAAAATTCTATCAACTCATTGCACGATACATTAGTTCTTGTTGTTGTGAATAATTCACTTTCTGCTTCTTATGAAATAAAACAAAACAACAAACAGACAATTGATTATCTTAAAAACTATCACGGTAAATTAAACTTATCTTTTGTTGATGCTTCATCTGAGTCAAAAGCAATTCCTGATAAATATGCCGGAGTTGGAATCGCTCGTAAAATCGGTTGTGATCTTGCTCTTAAAAAATTTGATTACTCAAATTCAAAGAAAAAAATTCTTTTCTTCTTAGATGCCGATTGCACCGTTCGCTCTGATTATCTCGAAAAAGTTTTATCTGAGTTTAGCAAGAAGAATCTTCACTCAGCAGTAATAGAATATGAACATAAATTTTCTGATACTTCACCGGAAGCTGAAGCAATCATTTGTTATGAAATTTTCCTGCGTTACCATCGTTTAGGACTTAAGTTTGCTAAATGTTATTATGATTATCATACAATTGGTTCAACAATAGTTTGTGATGTTGAATCATATATCAAAGCCGGTGGAATGAACAAAAGAAAAGCAGGCGAAGATTATTATTTTCTTGAAAAGCTTGCCAAGCTCAATAAGATTTATACAATTGCAGAAGCATTGGTTTTCCCTTCTGCAAGAAAATCCTGGCGAGTACCATTCGGAACAGGTCAGCGAATCACTCGTCACCTGAGCAAAAAGCAAAATGAATATGTTGCATATAATCCTGAATCGTTTAAGATTCTTAAAAGATGGTTAAAAATTTTTATGTCGGATAAAACGATTGAATTAAAACAAATTCTATCTGAAGCAAAAAATATCAATCGAGCTTTAAGTGATTTTTTGATAGCTAATAATTTTGAAAAAGACTGGAAGCAAATACTAAAGAATAATTTTTCATTAAAAGAAATTCAAAAGCAGAAAACATTTTGGTTCGATGCTTTCAAAACACTAAAATTAATTCATTACTTGCGTGATAATGGTTATCCAAACATAAATTTATTCGATGCTGTAGATGAAATGTTAAAGTTGCTACATATTAAATCAGAAATCCGTCGTGACAAGGCAATTCCGGATATTCAAATACAAAAACAATATTTATTATTTTTAAGAAAGATTTTACAAGAAGAATTCTCCAATGATAATTAAAACAAAACAAGATGAGATTCAGAATTATTTAACTGATGCCTCAAATTATAAAGGCTATTGTGAAGCTGTATTTATTCCACAAAATAAAGATGAACTTATCAAAGCATTGAAAGATGCAAATGAACAAAAAACCAAAGTCACAATTGCAGGTGCAGGCACAGGATTAACCGGCGCAAGAGTTCCTGATAGCGGAATAGTTATTTCAACAGAAAAATTAAATCAGATAATTGAGATCAATACAACTGAACATTATGTAATTGTTGAGCCGGGAGTTTATCTCTCTCATCTTCTTGAGGAATTGAAAAGAAAAAATTTTTTCTATCCACCAGATCCAACAGAGAAGAATTGTTTTATTGGTGGAACAGTTGCAACTAACGCTTCCGGTGCAAAAACCTTTAAATATGGTGCAACAAGAAATTTTGTTGAGGAATTAGAAATAATTCTTGCCGATGGTGATGAAATTTATCTAAAACGCGGAGAAGTATTTGCAGAAGATGATAATCTTACTCTAATTACAAAATCCGGAAGAAATATTTCTCTTAAGCTTCCATATTACAATTTACCTGTCACAAAAAATGCTTCGGGATATTTTATCAAACCCAATATGGATGCAATTGATTTGTTCATTGGTTCGGAAGGAACACTTGGAGTGTTTTCAAAAATCAAACTTAAAATTATTCCTCTTCCCAAAAGAATTATTTCAATGGTTTGTTTCTTTAATGATGAGATTGATGCTCTGAATTTTATTGATGAAGCGCGCAGAATTTCTTTTCAAACTCGAAATGAAAATCTGAAAGATGATTTAGATGCTCTTGCGCTTGAATTTTTTGATAGAAACTCATTAAAATTTTTAGCAAAAGAATTTAATGCTTTGCCAAATCGGAATGCCGCAGTTTGGTTTGAACAGGAAGCTGATTTTAATAATGAAGATAAATTAATTGAAAAGTGGTTCTCTCTTATTTTAAAGAACAAAGGAACTGAAGAAGATGTCTGGTTTGCAGTCACTGAAAAAGAAAGGATGGGATTAGAGGAATTTCGTCACGCAATTTCATGGAAAGTAAATGAATACATTGTAAATCATAGACTAAAAAAACTTGGAACTGATGTCGCTGTTCCCGATTCTGAAATGTTCAACTTCTATAACTTTCTTAAAGAGACAATGGAAAATTGTCAGTTGAATTATGTTTTATACGGTCATCTTGGTAATTCACATTTTCATTTAAATATGCTTCCACAGGATGAGAATGAGTATTCACTCGGTAAAGAAATTTACAGAAAGATATGTCTCAAAGCCATTGAAATGAAAGGAACAGTTTCAGCAGAACACGGAATCGGAAAACTTAAAACGCAATATCTGATTGATATGTTCGGACCAGAGATTATCAATCAGATGAAAGAAATTAAAAAACAATTCGATCCGAATTACATACTGGGAGTTGGAAATATTTTTGTTTAGAAAATAATTACTTAAATCTTTTCAGCCTTTTATCTTCTGACTTTCTTAAAACTTGTTCCGTCTTTTGTGTCTTGCAGAATTACGCCGAGATTTTTCAGTTCATCTCTGATTTTATCAGATAACGCATAATTCTTTTCCTTCTTCGCTTCAGTTCTGATATTTATTAACAGTTCAATCAAATCATCTTCAAGCGAAGGAAGACTTTCTTTTTTCTGAAAGCTGATTACTCCAAGAACATCTTCAGCAGTTTTCTTCAGGAATGATTTTACATTGTTGTAAAAATCTTTATTCAGATTTTCATTTTCAGCAATAACACGATTTACTTCACGGGTGAAATCAAACATTACTGCAACTGCCTGTGCAGAGTTAAAATCATCATCCATTGCCTGTTCAAATTTTTCATACCAACTCTTAAAATCAAACTCGATCTGTTTTCCATTATCTGAATTTTTCCGAAGTTCGTCTTCAATTTTATCAGTTAAGTTTTGCAGTTTTTCGACGCCTTTTTCTGCAGCCTGTAAAAGTTCATCACTGAAGTTTAATGGTCCGCGATAATGTGCCTGAGCAAAAAACAATCTGACTGCCTCAGCAGAATATTTTTTTAATACTTCGCGGGCAGTAAAAAAATTGCCAAGCGACTTTGACATCTTTTCTTCATTAATATTCAGAAATCCGAAATGAAGCCAGTACTTTGCAAATGGTTTCTCGTTTGCGGCTTCGCTCTGAGCAATTTCATTTTCGTGATGCGGAAAAATTAAATCGTGTCCGCCGGCGTGAATATCAAATGACTCACCTAAAAGTTTGCAGCTCATTGCAGAACATTCAATATGCCAGCCGGGACGACCTTTGCCCCACGGACTTTCCCAATATGGTTCTCCTTCTTTTGCTTTTTTCCAAAGAGCAAAATCCAATGGATGTTTTTTCTCTTCATTAACTTCTACTCTTGCACCTATTTCAAGTTCATCAGTGTTTTTACCGCTCAACTTTCCATAACCATTAAATTTAGAAACATCATAAAAAACATTTCCATCAACATTGTAAGCAATTCCTTTTTCTTCAAGCTTCTTAATCATCTCAATCATATCACTCATAAATTCGGTTGCGCGAGGATAAAATGTTGCTGGTTTGATTTTAAGTTTTTCAATATCATTGAAAAATTCTTTTATATAAAACTCTGCAACTTCTTGGGCAGATTTCCCTTCCTGATTTGCTTTTTTTATAATCTTATCATCAACATCTGTCAGGTTCATTACGAATGTAACTACATATCCTTTGTATTCAAGATATCTTCTGACAATATCAGACATAATAAATGATCGGGCATTCCCGATGTGAAAGTAATCATAAACCGTTGGTCCGCACATATACATTTTAACTAAAGGCGGATTTAGCGGAATGAATTCTTCTTTCTGTTTTGTAAGTGTGTTGTAAATCTTTAGCATAATATTTTGATTCTTGATTTTAACTTTTCAAATATAACAAAATTGATGTTTGTAATTCATTCACTTCATCATTGCTTCGTGTAATCAAACCTTCGTGACAGAACTATTTTTTGCCACGAAAACACGGAGGCACTAAGATTATAATTCACGACGAAATTATTTGAATTTAGTTTGAGCGTAGTTTCTTTAAAAGAAATTTAATGTCATTAGGTAGGTCTGAATCAAATTGAACAAAATTTTTTGTGTGAGGATGAATAAAGCCGAGAGTTTTTGCGTGCAACGCCTGACGAGGCATAATTTCCAATAAATTACTTACACGACTTTTTATTTTGGGCAATTCACTTCCGAAATGTATTTTATCTCCGCCGTAAGTTCTGTCACCAAAAATTGGTCTTCCGATTCCGGAAAGATGAACTCGAATCTGATGTGTTCTGCCGGTTTTCAAATTCAATTTTATATATGAAGTAAATTCAAATTCTTCTATCACTTCATAAAAAGTTATTGCGAGTTTTCCTTCAGACTTACTGATTGTAAATTTTTTTCTATCGGATTTACTTCTTGCAATGTTAGTCTGAATTTCTCCTTTTTGATCCGGAAGTTTTCCCCAGCAAACAGCGTGATATTCTCTTTCGATAAAGTGCTTTGCAAATTGTTCAGCAAGTTTTGCGTGAGTAAAATCATCTTTGGCAACAACAAGTAAACCGCTTGTATCTTTATCTATCCGATGAACAATTCCCGGTCTAATGTTGTCATTCAGTTCACTTAAAGATTTTGTATGATGAAGCAAAGCATTTACAAGTGTTCCTGTATAATTTGCATAAGCAGGATGTGCAACCATTCCAGCTGGTTTGTTCACAACAATCAGATAATCATCTTCATAAATAATATCTAAGGGAATTTCTTCTGGTTCAACATCTTCAGGTCGGGGAGAGATCGGTTGAATTGCTACAATAACATCACCGGGCTTTACTGAATAGTTTGCTTTAGCGGGCAAACCATTTACAGTCACTAATCCGGTTTCGATGGCTTTTTGAATTTTTGATCGAGTTGCATTTTCAATCTGATTGACAAGAAAAGTATCCAATCGTTCCTTTTTCTTTCCTTCAGGAACATTAATCAGATACTTCTTTTCGGTTATCAATTTGCTCATTTGATTCTTCTGCTGTGTTAAAGGAATTTTCTGCAGAAGTTAAATCATCAGAAGTGATTGGATGAGTTGAACTAGCTGTATTAACTGTTGCTGCAGCAAGAGATTTTTCCAGCTCTTTTTCTTCTTCGTGTTTTTTATAGAATAAAATTAAAATGAAAACACCAATTGTAACTGCAGCATCAGCAATATTAAAAATCGGCCAGCGATCATAACTTCTTCCGAAAAGAGTAAAATCAAAAAAATCAAAATCAAAAAAGTCAACTACCCTTCCATAAAATAAAGGTGCATATCCGAATAGCACACCGTAAAAAGTTCTGTCAATAAGATTTCCGACTGCACCACCGAGAATAAAAGCAATTGCTAATCTTAAGCTTAAACTTTTGTTCCTGATTGCGTATAAATATACTAGAAGTCCTATGCTCGCTATAAGCGAGAAAAGAGAAATTGCAAGTTTAAAACCATCACCGGGATCAAAGCCAAAAGCCATTCCGGGATTTTCAATATATGTTAGTCTGAAAAAATCACCGAAGATAGGAATGCTTTGACCGTAATACATTCCATCAAAATTGAAATTCAGAAATGGAATTGAAAAACCTTTGACAAAAATTTTGGTTAGCTGGTCGACAATTACAATCGCAATTGATATATAAATTACTTTCACTTAAAAACTACTCCGAAAAAATCTTTTCAAAAATAAAAAATGGGGCTTGGCAATTCGATGTGAAATTCCTTCCCCAAATAATTACTTCTTTTCCTGTCTTTGTTTCATAGGCAAACAGAGTTGACTGTGAGGAACTGCTTCGAGTCGCGCTTTAGGAATCAATGGACAGGTTTCGCACAAGTGCTGAGGTTCTTCAATACACTCAATACAAATTCCGTAAGTTCCGTTTTCAATTCTCTTCAAAGCATCTTCAAGATAGCCAAGAAATTTTGTCTCACGCTGAGCGTAAAGGAAAGTTTTTTCTCTTTCCATCGCATCAGTACCCTGCTCTGCCATATGAAGCGAGTATGGTGAATTTTCATTTATGTATTCACCTGTTGAAGGATCGAGCATTTGTTCTTTCAGGTTCTGAAGTTGTTCAAGGATCTCATCTCTTTTTTCAAGAATTATTTTTTTGAAATGTTCGAGATCTTTTTTGCTGTAACCTTTAATCTTCTTTAAAGCTTCCGCTTTTCTTTTGGCTGCTTCAAGTTCTGCCTGATAGATTTCATCAATCTTGCTTTCATCTTCAACTGCTTCTTCAACCTGAGATTGAACAACAGGCTGCTGTTTGAGAACTTTTTCTTCTTTTGGGGTCAATTTTTTCTTCTCAACTTTCTTTTCTTTTTTCTGTTCAGTTTTTTTCTTTACAACTTTTACAGGTTTCTTAGCAGCTTTCTTAGGAACCGAGGCTTTCTTGGTTACTTTTTTCTTTATCGGCGCAGCTTTTTTTAAAGTTTTCTTTGCCTGAGTCTTCTTCACTTTTTTCTTTTCCTCCTTGCCTTTTTTAGTCGTGGCTTTTTTAGGTGTTTTCTTAATTTGTTTTTTTGCCATTTTATTTTCCTCCTTTGTTAAGGATTAAATCTTTTCAATTAGGATAGAGCATTCATAATCTCCGATTTTCCAATCTTGTCTGAATCCTCCATCGTTAATTTGTTGTGAAATTAATTTTTCTGCAAGTGTTTCGTTTGAAATATAATCAGAAAAGTTATTTATTGCTTTAACAAGTTCCGGACTTCCTGAAAAGCTGATATTGATTTTATCGGTTACATCAAAGCCAGCATCTTTTCTCATATTCTGAACACGATTGACAAACTCTCTGGCAAGTCCTTCTTCAATAAGACTCTGATTAAGCTCTGTATCAATTGCAACTGTAACACCCTCTTCAGATTCAACAACCCAACCTTCAATCTGATGACTCATAATTTCGACATCATCACGGGTAATTGTTAAATTTTCTCCATCAACTTCAACGGAAATGTTTTCACCGTTTTCAAGTTTTTTAATTTCTTCTTTACCAAAGTTTTTAATAATCTCTGCAGCAGCTTTTACCTTCTTACCGAATTTTGGTCCAATAGATTTGAAATTGGCTTTAGCAGTTTTGTTTACAATTTCAGAATCGTCATCAAGAACAATAAGTTCTTTAATGTTAACTTCATCAAGAATAACATCTCTCATCTTGCCAAGTGCATCGCGTTCTTCTTTTTCAACAACCACCATCATTCTTTTAAGCGGTTGACGAACTTTCAGATTATTTTTTGCACGAATTGCTCTGGTAAGATAAACTACTTTCTGTGCAACTTCCATTTTTTCTTCAAGTTCTGGTTCACGATAAGTAATTGCTGGAAAATCTGCAAGATGAACTGATTCGAATTTTTCTTTTCCTGTAACTGTGTTAAGGTTTCTGTATATCTCTTCAGCAATAAAAGGAGCAAATGGTGAAGTTAATTTTGCAACAGTATTTAGGCATTCGTACAAAGTCTGATATGCTGAAAGTTTTTCTTTATTCATTTCAGATTTCCAGAAACGACGACGACTTCTTCTTACATACCAGTTTGAAAGCTGATCTATTGTAAAATCACTAACTGCACGCGCAGCTTTAGTAACATCATACGCATCCATTTGTTTTTCATATTCTTCAACTAAAGCATTAAGCTTCGAAATTATCCATCTGTCTATTTCAGGTCTTTCTTTATAAGGAACAAGTGCATCACTGAAATTGAATTTATCGATGTTTGCATAAAGAGCAAAGAATGAATAAGTATTAACCAAAGTTCCAAAGAATTTTCTCTGAACTTCAACTAATGCTTCCTCATCAAAAAGAGTTGGCCGCCAAGGCGGACTGTTAGTAACCAGATACCATCTTGTTGTATCCGCACCATATTTATCAAACAAATCGAACGGGTCAACAGTGTTGCCGCGCGATTTCGACATTTTCATTCCGTTTTTATCAAGTATCAGTTCATTTACAATCACATTCTTAAAAGCAACACTATCAAATAACATTGTGGCAATTGCATGCAAAGTATAAAACCAACCTCGTGTTTGATCAATTCCCTCACAGATAAAATCTGCGGGGAAAAATTTCTTTTCAAATGCTTCTTTGTTTTCGAAAGGATAATGATACTGAGCAAAAGGCATTGCACCGGAATCAAACCAAACATCAATTACTTCCGGAGTACGTTTATATACTTTTCCATTCTTCTCAAAAAGAATTTTATCTACAAACGGTTTGTGCAAATCAATACTTTCAACATCAGCGACTGAAATTCTCTTTCCGCCTTCTTCAATAAAACCTTTTTTCAATTCTTCAATGCTACCAACTGCAAACATATCGCCATCATCACTAACCCAGATTGGAAGCGGAGTTGCCCAGAAACGATCTCGCGAAAGTGCCCAGTCTTTATTTTCTTCTAACCAGTTTCCAAATCTTCCGGAACCGACTTCCGGCGGCTGCCAGTTAATAGTTTTATTTAATTCAACCATTCGGTTTGCAATTGATGTGGTTCTTATAAACCATGATTCTCTTGCATAGTAAATTACAGGAACATCCTGATGACGCCAGCTAAATGGATAGGTGTGAAGAATTGTTTCCTTTTTATAAAGCTTTCCTTCTTTTTTCAGCTTAAGAATTATCCCATTATCAGCATCTTTAACAAACTGTCCTGCAAAGTCTGTAACTTCATCTGTAAAAACACCTGAGCGTGTAACTGGCTGAAGCATCGGAAGATTATATTTCTTTGATATTTCATAGTCATCAGCACCAAATGCAGGTGCAATGTGAACAATTCCGGAACCGTCTTCAGTACTTACGAAATCACCGGCGATAACATAGAATGCTTTTTTATCAACATCACAATAGTCAAAGAGCTGTTCATATTCCAGACCGAGCAAATCTTTGCCTTTCATCTCTTCAAGAATTTCGTAATCACCATCAATAACTGATAATCTGTCTTTGGCAAGAATTAAAATTTTGCCATCAGTTTTAATTTTCACATAGTCAATTTCGGGTCCAACAGCTAAAGCAACATTTGAAATCAGAGTCCACGGAGTTGTAGTCCAAACCAGAAAATATTCGTCAGCATCAACTCTCTGAAACAGAACATAGACCGATGGATCTTTTGTTTCGCGATAACCAAGAGCAAGTTCGTGCGAAGAAAGTACTGTTTCTGATTTCGGATCCTGAGGAACGATTTTATAATCTTTATAGATAAGTCCTTTATCAAATAAAGTTTTTAATGCCCACCACACTGATTCGATATATTTATTTTCAAGAGTAATGTAAGCTGAATCCAAATCGATCCAATAACCCATTCGGGTTGTCATCTTTTCCCAGAGATCAAGATAAGTAAAAACTGATTCGCGGCATTTTTGGTTATACTTTTCGATTCCGTATTCAATTACTTCGCTTTTATGTTTAATGCCGAGAGATTTTTCAACTTCAATTTCAACTGGTAAGCCGTGAGTATCCCAACCAGCTTTTCTTTCAACACGGAAACCTTTTAATGTTTTATAACGACATACAAGATCTTTAAGAGTTCTTGCCATTACATGATGGATTCCTGGCTTTCCGTTAGCAGTTGGAGGACCTTCATAAAAAGTGAAAGATTTGTTTTCGTCTTTGGAAGAAACACTTTTTTCAAATATTTTATTTTCCTGCCAGAACTTAAGAATATCTTCTTCAATCTTAGGATAACTTATTTTTTCTAAATTTTGTTTGAACATAGTTTCTCTGTAGTTGATTTTATAAATCCCTATATTTTTTTATCAATTCTTTTTCTGCCTGAATAAACTCTTTTAA
>JAIMAZ010000006.1 GCA_023511695.1 Ignavibacterium sp. | reverse complement strand
TTATGTATTAGTTTAATTTTTTTGTCTTATATATTTTTGAGTCTATTTATTTGATGAATAAACTAAATCTTATTCAATTTTTTCATTGACTTCAAAAGCTAATCTGGAATTTCCTTTTTCTGAAATTAGTTCTATCAATAAAACGCCAGAAAGAAATTCCGGAGCTTTTGTCTTAAACAGATCGAATTCAACAATTAATTCAGCAACAGAATCAGATATAGAAAAATTTTGTGTGACTGAGTTTTTAAATATTCCATTTTCAAAAGGGAAAAAATGAACATCCTTGATCTTGTTAATCTCAATTATATCCGAGGAGATATTTATCGCAACATAATCAGAATGATTTTTTGTCAGCAATTTTAATTTATCATTTTTTACAGGAATATTTTTGAAAGCATTGCTAATCAAATCAGAAACCGAATTATCTGCTACAAAATATTTTTTAAGATTAATTGTCTTACTTAATTTTTTATTGAAAGGTTTACATACATCTTTGCAAATAAGTGACCTTAAATTAAGTTCGATTGTGATTTCATCCTGATTAAAATTTTCAGGTATGTAAATACTAAATGGGAAAACTGCGACATCTTCATAACCATAACTTGCGTATCCTTCAAATTCAAAAATTTTTGGAACAGTCCATTTAATTTCTGAAACACCAATTTGTTCTGGCAAAATAAATTCAAATGAAGTTGGCATTCCACTATCTCCGGGGTTTAACCAGTAAATATGCCAATCCTTTTCAAGTTGTACTACAACAGCTGCGTTTATGATTCTAATATTCTCCGAAGAATATGAGTCAACAACTAAATCAGCTTTTGCTTCGATTTTTTCCTGCGCAAAGGTATAACTATAGAATTGAAGAGAAATAATATTAAATAAAAGAAATTTAATCATATAAAACTTGATATAATTGAGAAAACAAATTCTGCTTGAAGTTAAAACAAGAGTATCAAATAAAAAATTCATTTAGAGGTATCGAGTCGGATTTCAATTCCAACTGGACAATGATCTGAGCCCATTACATCAGGCAGAATAAAAGCATTAACTAAATTTGATTTGAAATTTTCAGAGATAAAAAAGTAATCAATTCTCCAGCCGACATTTCTTTCGCGAGCGCGTGTTTGCATATCCCACCAGGTATAATTTCCCGGCTGATCGTTAAACATTCTGAATGTATCAATAAAACCGTGAGATAAAAATTTATCAATCCATTTTCTTTCTATCGGCAAAAAACCTGAGTTCCCTTCATTTTCTTTTGGCCGAGCAAGATCTATTTCTTTATGAGCAGTGTTAACATCACCGCAAATTATAAGTTTTCTTCCCTGTTTAACGAGAGCATCTGTATAGTCAAGAAATGCATCATAAAAATCCATTTTATACTGAAGTCTTTCATCAGACATTTTACCATTTGGAAAATAAATATTGAATAAAATAAAATTCCCATAATCAAGAATAAGTGTTCTTCCTTCATCATCAAATTTTTGAATGCCGAACCCATATTTAACATCGGAAGGTTTTAGTTTCGAGTAAACAGCAACGCCGCTGTATCCTTTTTTGATTTTAGAATGAGAAAAATAAGATTCATATGAATCAATATTAATAAGTTCTTCAGGAAGTTGTTCAGGATGAGCCTTGGTTTCCTGTAAACAAAGTATGTCGGGATTTTCTTTTAGTACCCAATCAATAAATCCTTTTTTATGAATTGCGCGGATCCCATTAACATTCCACGAAAGCAACCGAATAGTATTCATAATTTTTCTACATTAAAAATTTCAGAACTAAGTCTCCGATAACATAACCAACAGCTGCGACACCAAATCCGACAATAAACATATCAAATCCGCTTCTGAAAATACCGCGGCCAGTAAAGAAACTTCGCGCAGCACCAACTGCAAAATGTGAAAGCATTGAAATAGAGAATGATGTCCAGATTGCAATAGTTCCATCTAAAAAGAAAAATGGAAAGATAGGAATAAGTGCACCGATTGCAGTTGAAAGTCCTGTTACCCAACCTTCAGTCAAAGGACTAATACTTCTTTCAGCAAGCCCAAGCTCTTCGTGCATTTTATCTTCAAGAGCTTGCTGAGGATTCTGCATAATTTCTTTTGCTCTTTGCAATGCTTCATCTCTCGGGATTCCTTTTGCTTCATATATCAAAGCAAGTTCTTCAGTTTCAAGTTCGGGCATAAGTTTAATTTCTTCTGCTTCCATTGCTTTTTCATGTTCATAAACTTCTTTTTCACTAACAGCCGCAAGATAACCTGAAGAACCCATTGACAAAGCATCTGCAATCATTCCGGCAATTCCGGAAATTAAAATTATATGAGGTTGTGCTGATGCGCCAATAACTCCGGCAATCAAACCAAAGTTAGCAGTTAACCCATCATTAAAACCATAAACTACATTTCTTAATAAACCGCCTGATTCTGCTGTATGCCAAGGTTCAGATTGTTCGCCATTTGATTGCATTAATGATTTTGCGTGAGATGCTGAATCTTTTGCAAGTTTTAATGCAATATCTTTTGTTTGGGTTGAATGAGAATTTTCATACAAGCTAAGATATGATTTTACTTCTGATGATTCTTCACGCAGCATCATTTTAGAAAGAAGAGATGGGCCATACTTTTTACTCAGCTTACTAATTAATTTTGCTTTAATAGATGGTTTTAAACCATCGAATGTTATTGAGTTTTTTTTGAGATGATCAACCCAAACATTTATATGTTTCTCCTCAATTGATGCGAGTTTTTTATACAATTCTTTTTTCTTTTCATCATTAACCAAATCAACTAATGTGTGATAAAGAAAAGCAGCATCAACTTCTTCCTGTAATCTTCTTTTCCAGATTTTTTTTGTTTTATTGTCTATCATAATTCATTCCGTTTAATTACCTAATAATCTCCAGATTTGTGTGACAAAAAATGTAACTGTTAAACCCATAAGAATTGGCAGGAATGTAGAAACCAGAGTCCATTTAACGCTTTTGGTTTCTTTGTAGATGGTATAAATAGTAGTTGAGCAAGGATTGTGCAATAAACTGAATAACATAAGATTAATTCCTGTAAGTAAAGTCCAGCCGCCAGCTTGTAAAATAGCAGCAACATCATTAGCAGATTCTAATTCGAACATAACACCACTGCCGGCTCCAACTCCCTGAATGCCAAGATTAGCAACTGTAAGCATCAGTATTGTTGGAATTACAATTTCATTTGCCGGAATCGCAATAATGTATGCAAGTAATATCACTCCGTTTAATCCGAAAATAAAAGCAACCGGATTAACCCATTGTATAAAATGATTTGCAACTGAAACTCCATCAATGGTAATGTTAGCAACAAGCCAGATTACCATTCCTGCTGGTATTGCAAAAACAATCGCACGCCAAAGCACAAATATTGTTCTGTCAATTAAAGATGTATAAAGTGTTTGCAAAATTCTCGGTGGACGATAAGGCGGCAGCTCCAGACTAAAAGCTGATGCTTCTCCTTTTAACAATGTTCTTGAAAGAAACCACGACACTAAAAGACTGAAAGTTATTCCTAAAACAGCAATGAATACTACTGCAGCTGCAGAAACAATTCCTGCCAAATAAGCCGGCACAGCACTTCCAATAAATACTGTGGCAATCAGAATTTGCGTAGGCCATCTTCCATTGCACAAAGAAAAATTATTTGTGATTATTGCAATTAATCGTTCACGCGGAGAATCAATAACGCGTGTTGCAATAACTCCTGCGGCATTACAACCAAATCCCATTGCCATAGTTAGAGCTTGTCTTCCGTGAGCTCCGACTTTTTTATAAAGAGGATCCATATTGAAAGCAACTCTTGGCAGATAACCAAAATCTTCGAGTAATGTGTAAAGAGGGAAAAATATTGCCATTGGCGGAAGCATCACACTAACAACCCAGGCCATTGCTAAGTAAGCACCATCAATCAAAACACCTGTTAACCACCAAGGAAGATTAATGCTTCCAGCAAAATTTTTCAGCAAAGGATGAATTGTATCAACGAGTAAATTTGCTAAAAGCGATGAAGGATAGTTAGCACCTTGAATTGTTAACCAAAAAACTATCCCGAGCATCAGAAACATTATCGGAAAGCCGAAATATTTACTTGTGAGGATTTTATCAAGTTGTCTGTCAAAACTGAATGCAATTTTTGTATCCGGATATTTTACAGTCTTTTTTGCAATCTCAGTTGCGTTCTCATAGATATTTTCCATTAAAATATCGTGAAGATTTTCACCAAGCTCCCAGCGCAGTTTATTTGCTTCTGCTATAATAATTTCTTTTTTATTCGCAGTGATTGTTGTATTCATATTTCAATTTCTTTTTGATTCAATTATTATTTACGATTCTTCTATCTGTAAAACTTCTTGTCTCTGAAGATTTCCAAGTTCACCGCTTCTTATAGCATCAATGATTGTTTGATCTCCTTCAAGTAATCTTAAGGCAACCCATCTTGTATTCGGCAAATCAGGAAATTCTTCTTGAATTTCTTTACTTAGTCTTTCTATAGCTTCATTCAATTCTTTTGATTTACTTTTAATTCTGTATGGCTTGCAGATATAAGCACCGGTTGCAACATCATAAATATATTTCAGAAGCTCATTCATTCCTTCTCCTTGTCTTGCCGAAGTTGGAACAACAGGTACTCCAAGTTCCTTTGATAATGTTCTTGCATCAACTTCAATTCCATTTCTTCTTGCTTCGTCCATAAGATTCAAGCAAATAACTACGCGGTCAGTAATTTCAAGTATCTGAAGTACGAGATTAAGATTTCGTTCAACACGAGTTGCATCAATAACAATCAAAGTAACATCCGGCTGACCAAAAAGAATAAAATCTCTTGCTACTTCTTCATCAACACTTGTAGAAAGAAGAGAATATGTTCCCGGTAAATCAACAAGCTTGAATTTTTTTCCATTATATTCGAATCCACCTTCTGCTCTTGTTACTGTTTTCCCTGGCCAATTGCCTGTATGCTGTTTTAATCCTGTTAAATAATTGAATACAGTACTTTTACCTGTATTTGGGTTTCCGGCTAATGCAACGACATAATCAAAACTGCTCATATCAATGCCGAGTTTTTTCAGATTCGATAAGTTATGAGCAGGACAATTTGCACAGTTATCAAGTTTGCTATTCATAATTAATTTCTCTCCTCTTCTTTAACGAGATAAATTTTGTCTGCCTGATTTTTCCTGAGTGCTATTGTCGTTCCTCTAACACGATATGCAACCGGATCACCAGTTACACTTTCAAGTTCAGCTTCTATCTCAGTGCCGGGAACAATGCCTAGATCCATCAATCTTCTTCTTTGTTGACCTCTGAGTGATTTTGCAATTCCTAAAACAATTCCTTTTTCACCAACCTTCAAACTTGAAAGCGGTTTTAATTTTCCTTCAACAGGTTTTTCAAGTTTAATTGGTCCTATTGTGATACTTTTGGCTATCAAAGGCGAGAGGATGCATTCATCACCATTAGCTTCAAACTTCACGCGTTTATCATTTACCTCATTCATTCTGATTTGCATTCCGGGATACAAACCTTCAGCAACAATCTGACTGTAAATTGTGTGAGGTTCATCTTCAATATGAATTATTGTCGCCATTTCTCCAGGTTTCATTTCTGTGAGATGTTTTCCAACTTTTTCGGGTATTTCACCTTTAGCAGTTGGAATTGGATCGCCATGAGGATCAAAAACCGGATTACCAATTTGAGCTGCTAATTTATTAGCATCTTCATCCGAGAGTTTATGTTCAATCTCTTCTGCTGCTTTGTGCCACTCTTTTTCGGTCATACTTGTTTCATCTGCAAGAAATTTTTCCCACAAGCGATGAACACGAATTACTCTCAGTGCATAAGATCTTCCCTCTGAAGTAAGTGCTATATATTCTTTATCAACTTGTATCATTCCCATATTCTGAAGCTTGGCTACAATTCCTGCTGCTGCGTCAGCTGAAATGTTAAGATTCCCGGCAATGCTATTTAATGTGCAGCTAATATTATTGTACTCACAGTTGTAAATAAATTTTAGTGCATCTTCCAGAAGTGCTTTCTGGTTTGCACTCTTGTTTCTTCTGATTGTAGGAATAATTCCTTTAGTAGGTTGAAGCAGTATAAACATCAGAAGAAGAAATAATACACCAATTAGTAAAAGTGTTAGTGGTTCATTCATATCATTACTCTTCCATCACAATAAAAATATTTGAGGCAATTTTTTTGCTCAGACTTACTTCGTTTGTATTGATTTTAATTATAACCGAACCATCAAAATCAAGTTTATCTTTTACAGTAAACTTTTGTCCTAATGATAAACCTTGTTTAGCTGCGTACACAAGCAACTCACTTTTAAAGTCACTTATTCGTGCAATTGTTCCTTTATCATTTTTTCTAAGTTCTGAAAGTGCAATTACCGGTTTATGTTTTGGTAAAGAACCATTTTTATCCGGAATCGGATAGCCATGAGGATCAAATTTAGGATAATTGAGATACTCTTCCAGTTTATCAACCAATTCATCTGATGATGAATGTTCAAGCTTTTCAGCTTCACTGTGAATTTTTTCCCAAGGCATTTTCAATACCTCAAACAGAAAAGTTTCCCAAAGCCGATGCTTTCTAATCATATGCACTGCATATCGTTCTCCCTTTGCCGTAAGTTTTATACCCTTGTATTTCTTATACTGAACAAAGCCATCGGTGGATAATTTTTTTAACATATCAGTAACAGCAGCAGGTGAAATCTCAAGATTTTCTGCAATAATGTTCGGCTTAATTTCTCCTGCTTCATCACGAAGCTTATAAATAGCACTGAGGTAATCTTCTTTGGATATATTTTTCATTTAAGTCTGGCTTATTTAATATTTAAGTTCACTTAAAAATATATTAAAGCAAATTAAAAGGCAAAGGAAAAAACTTTGCCCATAATTAAAAATTATTTTTCAGATATTCATCAAGTTCGTAAATGGATTGGATATGTAAGACATTATTGTATTTCTTAAGAAGCTGAGTTGAGTTTTCCGCCAATGCTTGTCCACCGACAATAATTTTTTTCGTCGGGAACAGTTTAGTTAGTGTATCAATCATTTCAAGAAAACGAGCGAGATTAAGATATAAACTCCAGGAAAGTGCAATTATCTGAGGATCAGAATTATTTATAAACTTTGTTAATTCTCTTAAAGGCACTGAAGCACCAAGATAGAAAGTTTTCCATCCGTTAAGTTCAAAAATATTTGCAACCATCTTAGCACCAATTTCATGAAACTCTTTGTCTATGCAGGTAACAACCACTTTAAGATTTGAATCAGCTGACACAGCAGGAGAAAATTTACTAAGCAATGCTTCAATAATTTGTGTGGCCATATGTTCTTCGGGAATAGTAATTTCATTTTTATCCCAAAGTTTACCAATTCTATACAAAGCTTTCTGAAAGAGTTCTACATAAATTTCTTTCAGATCAACTCCTTCATCTAAAAGATCTTTAACAATCTCTGAACATCTGTCTTTATTGCCTTCAATAAGATTGCTGTAAAAGTCTAAAAAGTGGGATTGTTTTATTTTGTTCATAATATTTACAAATTATTATTACAAATATGTATTTAATAAATCATATATCAGAAGAAAAAGTTCCATTGTTTTTTGTCAAGCGGCAAACAATTAAGATTCAATTCCTTTTCTTGATGTAATGCCTTTTGAATAATAATGTTTAATTTCTTTCATCTCAGTAACTAAATCTGCTTTTGAAATTAATTTTTCAGGACAATATCTTCCTGTCAGAATCAATTCAACACTTTCAGGTTTATTATCAATGAATTCAATAATCTGATTAAGGTTTAATAACTTAAAATAAATTGCAACAATTACCTCGTCGAGAATAATAATATCATAATTTCCACTAAGCATTTTTTCTTTCGCGATGCTCAAACCATTTGAAGCGTTTTTAATTTCATTTTCCTCGGGCAATTGTCTTTTATAAACAAATTCATCACCGCAGAATTGTTCAAGTTCTATAAAATCTTTTAATAACTTTAAACTTTCTAATTCAGAATAAGGATATTCTTTCATAAATTGAGCAATGTAAGTTTTTAGTCCTGCACCAGCAGCACGAACTGCCTGACCAATCGCAGCAGTAGTTTTCCCCTTTCCATTGCCGGTATAAATCTGGATAAATCCTTTTACTAATTTTTTCATTTGAAATATTTCTTCTAATCCTTTGGAAAATAATCATTGGTTAAAAGCTTTTGAATCTGAATCAGATGTCGTTTGTTGTGCAGTCGTATAATTTCAATAACATCTGAAAAGTTTTCTTTTACAAACTTTGAGGCAGGCGAAGACATCGAATATTCATTTGTATTCAAATTAACTGATGAACTTATGAGATTGACTAAACTTTTCTGAACTTCAGTAAGTTTAGTAATTGAATCTTTAGTGATAAAACTTTTTGAAGGCTGAAAAACTGAGAATGTTTTTGTCTTTTTGATATTGGAAGGATCAACCGTTTTGATAATTAACTTTCCAAAAAATCTATGCTTGACAGTAGTTTCTTCATCATTACAGGCAATTTGCCTTTCAGAGAATTGTTTTTCAATCTTATCAAAATATAGTTGGTTAGTAATTGAAAGATGTTCGATACATTCAGCAATGCTCCATAAATTTTCAGCAGGTTTCCAATTTAACTGATCATCACTTAACTCGCTTAATTTTTTTATTTCGGATAAAAAAGACTCTGAATCAGAAATAAATTTATCTTTAAGTTGTTTTATCGTATGCATTGATTTGAATTAAAATTCCCTTATAGTGAAAGTTTGTCCAATATCATTTAGGGCAAGATTTATTGGATAATTTTTTATAGATTCCTGAAGCCAGTTTAATGGCTCTTCAATTGGTTCTGTACCTTGCTTAAAAGTCTTAGTATGAATTGGAATAAAGTATTCGGCTTTCAAATGTTCAGTAGCCATGATCAGTGCTTCTTCAGGATTGCAATGATTTTTTCTCCATGGACGATAAGCACCTATAGGCATTATTGCCACATCTACTTTTTCTTTAATTAAACTTAGCTTATCAGTCATTGCAGTATCGCCACCGAAAAGAATATTTTTATCTTTGAAAGAGATTAAGTAAGCATTATAACTTCTGCCGTTTTCAAAAAATCCTTTTGAACGATCTCTTTCCCACGGATATCTCCAGCCAAAATGCTGAACTTCATAAGCTTTAATTTTAATGTTGTGAAGAATTGTTTCTTCATTCCAATCCAATTCCTTTAATGTTTTCCATCTCAAATCTTCAATCACATCTTTAGTATTGAAAGCAGTAATGCAATCAATCTGATAAGGGAATTTATTTGTTATGTCAAGCAAGGATTTGTAATCCATATGATCCATATGAGCGTGAGAGAGTAGTATTATATCGGGTTTTGGCAATTCATCAATATTAAGAGCAGGAAAAGTAAATCGGCTTGGTCCCCAGGTTAATCCAAGAAAATAGAGCCCAACTCTTTCATACATAACCGGATCAGTTAGAATTGTTACACCATAAAAATTGATAAGCAAAGTTGAGTGACCAAGCCATGCAACATTAATTTCATCTTTTTTCCATTCAGAAGGATTGGGTTTAAAGTTATTTAATGTAATTTCAGACTTTGGATATGTTTCATTACGATAGAACAGAAATCCAAGCAATGAAACCATAGATGTTTTTATAAAATCTTTTCTTTTCATAGATTTTTTAATTGGTAAACAATTTATTCCGGATATATGTTTACTCAAATATTATAAGATTTTTTCAGTAATAAAACTTATTTTTTGATATAAATTATTTGAGGTTAAAATGTTAGATATTATCATCCTTCTAATTATTGCAGCCATAACAGGTAGCATTGGCAGAACACTTGTTGGATTCAAAAAAGGTGGTTGCATAATTTCAATCGTTGTTGGATTTATTGGCGCATACATCGGAACAATTCTCGCGAGAGAATTTAATTTTCCGGATTTACTTTCATTTGAAGCTGGTGGAATTAAATATCCAATCATTTGGTCAATTGTCGGTGCAGCACTATTCACTGCTATTTTAACTCTGATTGTTCCAAGAGGTAAAGAGTAATGGGAACTAAATTTAATGGCTCATCTGATGAAAAGTTTGCATTAGATTGTTTTATAAAACTGTTTCGCGCATCAGAAGTTATAAAAAATAATTCCACAAGAATAGTTAATGAGAGAGGTTTTTCAGATGGACAATTTTTTGTTCTTGATACGCTTTATCATTTAGGCAGTATGTCGCAAAAATTATTATCCGAAAAAATTATGCGGACCGAAGGAAATCTCACAATGATTATCAGTAATCTTTTGAAAAGAAAATTAATCAAAAGAATCAGAAGCAAAGATGACGGGAGAGTGTTTATTATTTCAATTACTGATAAGGGGAAGTCAGAATATGAAAAAACTTTTCCGTTTTTTCTTGAAGCAGTTAAAAATGATTTTTCAGCCTTGACAAAAGAAGAGAAAATGTTTTTGCAGGATATTTGTAAAAAATTAGGAACAGCTAAATCTGGCTAATCTTCTTTGGAGAGAGTTTTTTTCAATTCTCTAATTTCTTCTTCAAGTTTTTTTATTTGTTCAGCATAATCAGGAAGGTTACGAATGTGTGCTTCCAACTTTTGAGATGTTTTTAATTCTTTTGCGGGATAACCAAAGTAATAACCCGGTTTCTTTATTGATTTAGAAATACCTGACTGCGCCATTAAAACAACATTATCTCCAATTTCAATATGTCCAACAATACCAACTTGCCCGGCAATTATAACATGGTTTCCAATCTTAGTGCTTCCAGAAATTCCGGTTTGTGAAGAGATAACAGTATCTTCACCTATAACAACATTGTGTGCAATCTGAACGAGATTATCAATCTTGGTTCCTCGTTTTATTATTGTTGAACCTAAAGCTGCACGATCAATTGCAACATTTGCACCTAATTCAACATCATCTTCAACTATCACATTTCCTATTTGCGGAATTTTTTGATAAACACCTTTTTCATCAGGATTAAAACCGAATCCATCACTTCCTATAACAGTTCCGGAATGAATGATAACTCTGTTTCCTATTTTACATTTCTCTCTGATACTAATGTTTGAGAAGATTAAACATTCACTTCCAACTTCTACATCTTCATATAAAACTGTGTTATGAAAAATCTTTGTATTATCACCGATGATACAACCTTTGGATATAACTACATTTTTACCAAGCGAAACATTCCTGCCTAACTTCGCTTCAGGATGAACATAAGCAGTATTATCTATTCCAGATAAAGAAAATTCTGGTGTGAAAAATTCTCTTAAAATTTTGAAGAATGCTTTTTCAGGAGAATCAACTTCGATGTATGTAAGATCATTTCTGGTTTTATGAAGTTCCGGTTTAACTAATAATGCAGAGGCTTTGGTGGTTTGTTGAAATTTTTCATATGTGGGCAAATAGATAAATGATAAATCACCCGGAGCTGCTTCGTCAATTTTTGCAAGTGAATGAATTAGAGTATTCTCATTTCCGATTAATTTTCCGGAGACAAGTTCAGCAATTTGTTTTACTGTAAGATTAATCATTTAAATTTTTAGTTTAGCAAGTACCTTTGCAGTGATGTCATACTTTTCCTTTGCGTAAAGAATCATTATGTCACCGCTTCTGTCAAAAACAAAATCAAGGTCTTCTTCCTGGGCAACTTCTTTAATTGCGTTGAAAACTTTATTCTGAACTGGTTTCATAAGCTCATCCTGTTTTTGGAAAAGTTCGCCGTTAGTTCCAAATTTTTTCTCGCGATATTCTGCAATTTGATTTTCGAGCTTAACAAGCTCAGATTCAGTTTCAGCTCTGGTTTGTTCAGACATAATAAGTTTTCTTTTTTCGTAATCATCGTACTTTGCTTTCCAATCAGATTCAAGTCTGTTTAATTCAGTTTGCCATTCCTGAATTAAAGCATCAAGACGTTGTCTTGCATCCTGAACATCAGGAAGTTGATCCATAATTGCATTTGAATCGATGTAACCAATTTTAAGTTGAGCAAAAGCTATTGAAGGAATAACCAAGAGAGCGAATAAAATAAAGTTTTTCATTTTTTATACCTGCAGATTTTTCTGAAGGAAAGTTATAATAAAATAAAAAAGTTCTCCCACCAAAAATTATGGGAGAACTTTTCAATTAATAATTAACTGCCTCGTTTAAGAGTATCTAATACTTTAAATGTGATGTCAAATGCTGAATCAGCATATAATAAAAGTATATCTCCGCTTTTATCAAATACGAAAGACATACCTTCTTCTTTTGCTACTTTCTGAATTGCTGCATAAATCTTTTTCTTAACTGGTGCAAACAATTCTTCCTGTTTAGCATAAATCTCACCGGTCCCTTGCTGGAATTTCTGCTTTCTGAATTCAAGAATTTCCTGTTCCATCTTTACGATTCGCTGTTGAGCTTCAAGCTTCTTTTCATTGGGCATTGTTTCAGCTTGCTTCTGATAATCCTGAATAGCTAACTGATATGCCTGAGTCATAGAATCAAGCTGAGCAGACCATTTATTAGTTAATGCATCAAGATCTCCCTGTGCTTTAATTGCTTCAGAATACTGAGTTAAAATAACTTCTGAATCAACATAGCCAATCTTCAAAGGAGCTTGCGCATAAATTGAAGTGGCAAAAAGAACTGCGATAATTAGAAAGTACTTTTTCACCTTTTAATCCTCTTTCTTTATGAGTTGTTTAACAATTATTAAAAACCTTTACCAAACTGAAAATGGAATAACCAGGCCGGATCATTTCCACTTACAGCTTTACGATCAAAACCATAACCAAGATCAAAACCTATCAGACCAATTGGATTAATCAACAATCTTGCACCAAATCCAACTGATCGTCGGAGGTCAAAAATATCTGTTTTTTCAAAACTTTCAAAAACATTGCCTGCTTCGGCAAAAGCAAGAATGTAAAGTGGAATTGGCTCAATTGAAACTGCCAATCTTAATTCAGTTCCGAATTTTGCCATCACTCTTCCACCAATGACTCTGCCATCAACATTTCTTGGGCCAACTGTTCTATCGTCATATCCTCTTAATGATGTTGTTGCGATAATAAGGCCATTTCCTCCCATATAATAAAATTCGAAAGGTTGAATTTTTGTTCCGCGAACAATTTCATCAATGTAACCGAGATCAGCAATTGTATATAAAGTAATTCTGTTTGTATTGAAAAGTCTTCGATACCATTCAGCGGTAAAACCAATTTTAAGATAATCAACATCACCAGGTAATAACGGTCCACCGGATAATTCAGCATCAAGTTGAACTGAAGAACCAATTGATGGGAAAATCGGATTATCTATATCTTTTCTTGCAATAAGACCACCAAGTGTATATTGATTAGCTTTCCCTTCAACATAGAATCCCTGACCTTCAAGAACATTATTGTACTGATATTTTACACGACCTTGAATATAGAAAAAGTCATCCGGCCAGCGAAGTTTTCGTCCTACTCTTATTGTAGCACCAGTTTGTCTTAAGTCGTAAACATATTGCTGACGAGTATCAAAAACTTCCGCACCAACTGAAGTTGGAGTGTCGAATAACCAGGGTTCAGTAAATCCAAGTGTGAATGTACGATAGAGACTTCCAACACCAAACTGCCAGTTAAAACTTAAAATCTGTCCTCCGCCAAGTCTGAAGGGTTCAGAAATTGAAAAATTGGTAAGTGTAATTCCCACTGCGCCGCTGAAGCCGAATGCGCCGCTATATCCGACTGAAGCATTCAAGTAATCACTGGATTTTTCCTCAACTCGGAATGAAATATCAACTGTGCTATCGCTCGCTAACTTCGTTCCGATTCCTTCAGCACCATAAAGTTTTTCTACATTGAAGTACTGAAGATTTGCAAGATTCTGAATGCTTCTTAGTAACAATCCACGATTAAAATAATCGCCTGGAATTGTGTAAAGTTCTCGTCGAATAACTTTTTCTTTTGTTTTATCATTTCCTTCAATATCAACTCTGTTTACTGTGAATTGATTTCTTTCTTCAATTCTTATTTCTATATCTACTGAATCTTCGGCAACCTTTATTTCTTTGGGTTGAAGGTTAAAAGTTAAATATCCGTTATCCAGATAAAGAGAAGAAACATCGGTTTGTTTTTCGTTACCTCTTAAATTTTTCTCAAACTTTTCAGCATCGAATATATCGCCTTTAGCTATATCCAATCTTTCAGAGAGAATTTGACCTGGATAAACTGTATTTCCAATCCAAAAAATATTTCTAACTTTGTATTGAGGACCTTCGTAAACTTCCATCCGAATTGTGAGGTCTTTTTTATCATTCGAATAGATCAGAGTATCAGAAACAATTGCCGCATCACGATAACCATTCTTTCGATAAAATTTTACTATTGCCTGTTTATCTTTTTTATAGTTCTCATAATCAAACTTGCCACTGCCCCAGAATTTCCACCATTTTGCTTCATTGATTTCCTCCATAGCTCCTTTTAAGTCATCCTGATCGAATGCCTGATTACCTACAAATTCAATTTTTCTTACACGGACTTCATCACCTTCATCAATTATAAATTTTATAAATACTCTGTCTTTAATTCTTGAAACAAGATCAGAGTATTTGGTATCTCCTCTGTCATATCTGAATTCAATCTCGTCAGAAAAATCTTTATCGTTTCTCCATCTTGTAATTATTTCATCTTTAGTTGTATCAGCGGAAAGGAATGTATAAAACTTATCCTGAATGCTGGCACTTAGCATTCCTTCTTTCTCGTACTGCTTAAGAATCTTCTGTTTAAGTTTGGCAATATCCTGAGGTTTTATAACTGTTCCGCGAAGGAATGTAACATTTTTTTCAAGGTCGCTTGTACTTAGTTCATCATTCCCTTCGAAAATAATTTTTTCGAAGCGCGGATATTCTTCTACTTTTATCAGCAGAAAAATTCCATCACCAATTTCTTTATCAATAAGTAATTGAACATCTTTAAAGATATTCAATGCCCAAAGATTTTTAATTGCATTTATTGTTTTATCACCAGGCACCTGAATCTCGTCATTGACTTTTATACCGCTTGCAGAGATGATTGCATTTGCATCTGCAGTTTTATTACCACTAACTGTGATTCCAAGTACTTTATAAATTTTACTTTGTCCTTGTGCAAAAACAATTTGATAAGAAAATATGAAAGAAATAAATATGAAAAGATTAACTAATCTGAGAAGGAAGTTTTTCTGCATTCGTAACGCCTTTTGAGTTGACTTCTTTTTTAATTTGTTCACTAACTTTGCCAAATCTTCTTTCGCGCTTCTGAAAAGCACGAATAGATTCATATAAATGATGCCTGTTAAAATCAGGCCAGTAAATTTCTGTAATTACAAATTCTGAATAAGCTATTTGCCATAACAGAAAATTGCTTACTCTGAATTCACCGCTTGTTCTAATCACAAGATCAGGATCCGGTAAATCTTTTGTAGTTAAAAACTTTGAGAATAATTGCTCGTTTATTTCATCGGCTTTAATGTCACCCTTTTCAACTGCTCTGGAAATTTTTTTCACTGCTTCGAGAATTTCCCATCTTCCGCTGTAGCTGAGAGCAAGATTAAGAGTCATCTTTTTATTGTTCTTTGTTCTTTCGATATCAGCTTTCAATTGTTTTTGCACTTCGTAAGGAAGTGCATCTGTGTCACCAATGGTTGTGAGCTTGATATCATTTTCACAAAGTTCATCAACACGATCTTTCAAACTGTTAAGCAGCAACCGCATCAATGTTGAAACTTCTTCTTTAGGTCTTTTCCAGTTTTCAGTTGAAAAAGTATAAAGGGTTAAATACTTAACTCCGATTTCAGCGCAAGCTTCAACAATGTCTTTGACGGTATCAACACCTCTTTTGTGCCCGGCAACTCGTGGTAATCCTCTTTTTTTTGCCCATCTGCCATTTCCATCCATTATAATGGCGATGTGCTTTGGAATTTCACCAGATTTTTTTAGCTCTTGCTGCAGCTTTTCATCAGAAGCTGATTTTTTCTTACTCAATTTCAAATCCTATTAATGATTGAGCGTGTAAAGTTAAATTCAGAGGGTTAGAAAATCAAGAAACTAATCAGTAGTATTATTCGGCTTGATTAATAATAAATGATAAGATATGCAAATTAGTTATGAGAAAAGTACGTTATTATTTTTTCTTTTTGCTGTTTGCTCCGAGTTTTGTCTGTCAATAATCTGTATCAGGCGGATATTTTTCCTAACTTCATTAGGTAAAGTCTCTAAAATACTTTTTGCTGTTTTATAATTTTTTAATGATACTCCTACAAACAGGGCTACTTTCTTTCCATTGAACTTTGTCTGTCTGGTTGAAAGATAAACGATTTTATTTTGAGTTTTTTTCAGGTCGAAAAAATCTTCATCAGTTAAAACAATACCAATTGCAAAGGAATCATTATATCTTGCAATAACATCAACATCGTAACTGCCCACTTTATCCGGCTCAGGCAAATAAGTGCCATATTTTCTTGACACAGTCATATAACCTCTTTTCCAGAATTGCTCAATGAGAGCGTCAACATCTTTTCTTCTGTCATAGTTCATTTTAACCTCCTTTAAGAAGCCATTGGAATTATTGGAATAATGGGTGAAAATTTATAATCTCTGAAAACTTTAATGTTAGCCATTTTCCTGAAATCAAATTTTTTAACTTCGTTAGAAGATGAAACTTTTGCATATAAAACCTTATTGCCGTTTTTATCCCGACTTATATAATAAGGTTCCACAACCCATTGATAAAGTCCGTAGTAGAATCGAATTTTACTTCGGGACTTTATTGCTTCACGGAAAATCTCTGTTTTCATTTAAACTCCTTTCTTAATTAAACCATCTTAAAACGCCAATAACTTTGCCGACTAAAGAAAAATTATTTCTTTCAGTAACAACAATTGTCTCATACTTTTCGTTCTGCGGAATTAGAAAAATTTTATCGTTTTTCTTTTCATAATTCTTAACCGTAATTTCATCATCAACTCTTGCAACTACAATATCATGCTGTGATACTTTTTCATTTGGATTAACGATAACCAGATCACCTTCGAATATTCCTGCATTAATCATACTATCGCCGGTAACTTTAAGAGCGAAACAGTCCTTATTATTCTTGAAGAAGTTTGAATCAATCGCAATCGTTCCTTCAAGATTTTCTTCTGATAAAATCGGAGAACCTGCTGCGACTCTTCCGACAACAGGTATTGGGATTATCTTTGAATTGAAATTTGTTTTCTCTAAATCGTACTCATTTGAAATTTTATTTAACGTTATTGCCCGACTTGCAAAGCTTTCTATTTTCAGATAACCTTTTTTCTTTAATGCATCAAGATGTCGCTTCACTCCAAATGTTGAGGCTAAACCAAAATTTGACGCAATCTCTCTAAGTGTTGGTGGAAATCCATTATCAGAAATGAATTTCTGAATGAAATCTAAAATTTCTTTTTGACGGTCAGTTAATTTGTTTTTCATATTATATGCTCATTTGTTCACTACAAATATAGTGCACGAGTGTTCACTTGTCAAGAGATTTTTTAAGGAAAATTTTAGGAATTTTAGAAATGAAAAAAGGCATCAAAAATTTTGATGCCTTTAAGAATTTAAAATGATATGATTATCAAACTTCTACACTTTTCTTTTCAACTTTAAATACCCAATTATGCGTATCTTCTTTTTCACCGTAATGGATAGCTGTTAATTCATTAAAAAGTTTAAGATCAAGTTCACCAACCTTACCATCATTAATTATCATATCTTTTCCTTTATATGATAATAATCCTACTGATGAAATTATTGCTGCTGTACCTGTACCAAAAACACCAACCAGATTACCGGAATCATAAGCATCAATTACTTCACGCATTGAGATTAATCTTTCATTAACCTTTAATCCCCATTCATTTAATAGTTGAATAACTGATCTTCTTGTTACTCCAGGAAGTATTGAACCAGTGAGTTTTGGCGTTGCCACTTCATCTTTGAAATGAATGAAGATGTTCATTGTTCCCACTTCTTCAATATATTTTTGTTCAACTCCATCTAACCAAAGAACCTGAGTAAAACCTTTTTGAGCAGCTTCTTTTGCTGCGAGTAAACTAGCAGCATAGTTAGCAGCAGTTTTACATTCACCTAAACCTTTTCTCACTGCTCTTACATAATCATCCTGAGCAAGAATTTTAACAGGTTTAAATCCTTCAGGATAATAAGCCCCAACCGGCGAAAGGATAATTATAAATTTATAATTGTAAGAAGGTCGTACACCCAAAGCCGGATCTGAACCAAACATAAAAGGTCTTATATAAAGAGCTTCACCTTTTTTTGTAGGAATCCACTCGCTGTCAATTGCAATTAGTTCTTTCATCGCTTCAAGAACAAAATCTGTATCAATGGCCGGCATACAAATTCTTTTGGCAGAATTATTCATTCTTTCGAGATGAGCATCTGGTCTGAAAATCTGAATCTCATCATCAGCTGTTCTGAAAGCTTTCAGTCCTTCAAATATAGTTTGTCCATAATGAATGAAAGATGTAGCGGGATGTAGATAAATTTCACTGAGAGGTTTTATAATTGCATTATGCCATCCAAGCTCTTCGGTATAATCCATCTCAAACATATGATCAGTAAAGTACTGTCCAAAACCTAATTTCTCAGGAAGGGTTATTTTATCTTTTCTTTCTTTTAATTGATATGTGATTTTGTTTTTCATAAAAAGTCCTTCCAAAATTTTAAATGCTTTATACGTTATTTAAAGAAAATAAAGAACAAAAGAAACAAAATTCGTTACAAAGAATTTGCTGATTGCTAATTATAAAATTTTCTAAAATATCAGCATCCAGAGAACATAATCCAGAATTAAAATCAGTGCTGCAGATACGACAAATGATCTTATAGTTGATAAACCAACACCCTCTGCACCACCTTCAGTTCTGAAACCTATATGACAGCCTAATAAAGACGTAACTCCGCCGAAGAAAATTGTTTTAATTAATCCGGCAACCAAGTCTCCCATAATGAAAAATCTTTTGACCGAATTGAAAAACACTGCAAATGAAACTCCAAGAAAATAATTTGAAACTATATAAGCACCCAGCACAGCAATTGCATTAGCGAAGATTACGAGGATTGGCATCATTATGATTGCTGCGAGAAATCTCGGCATAGCAAGAAATCTGATTGGACTAATTGCCATCGTTTCCAAAGCATCAATTTGTTCGGTAACTTTCATTGTGCCGAGTTCTGCTGCAATAGAAGCTCCAACTCGACCCGCAATTACTATTCCGGTTAAAACTGGACCCAACTCTGTAATTATCGCACGACTTGTTGCACCACCTAAAAATGATAACGGAGCAATTCCTTTTAATTGATATGCAGCTTGCCAAGCAGAAACCGCACCAGTAAATATTGCAATTATTAAAACTAATGGTAATGAATTAACTCCGATATGTTCCATTTGAAATAAGATTAATTTTCTGCTGCGCGGTATTTGAGGAAAGAATTTTATTATGCTTCCTAATAAGTTTGAAACTTGCCCGAACTCCTGAAAAAATCCAAGAGTTTTATACCCTAATTTTTGTAAGAATTTAGAAATCAAAATAATTCTTATTTTTTTGTTATAGAAATTTAATTAAAGCTGTACTTTCAAAGAAGGAAATTCGTTAAGGTTTCTATAACAATACATTTAACCAAAAAGAGACAATTAAGTATTTAACTATTGTTAAATAATCATTATTATTTGGATGTTTATTGGCTTTTTTTATTAGTTATGTGGCACATAAGTTATTTTTATAAGAGAGCTGGGCTTAAACCATTTCAAAAAATTTTTTTAATTAAATGCTGAAAAATTGGAGAATAAGTTTAGAAATAGTGCAGAAAAGAACTTTGATTTGAAGTCATTTGAGATATTAAATGACCTTCCAATAGGTATTATTATCACAAACAGCAATCTGGAAATTGAGTTCGTTAACAGAACATTTCTTAACCTGGCTGATTTCTATAATCTTAGAGTTCCAGCAAATTTAATTTCACAAAGCATCTTTTCTCTTCCGATTATCTTTTCATCACAAATAAAAGATGAGATTGAATTTCTTTTGCAAGGCTATCCTTTCGAAAAGGAAATAGTTAATCAGGATATTCAGCACAAAGGGATTGTCCGGCTAATAATCAAAGGCACACCACTATTCGACAAAGATGAAGTAAGCGGTGCTGTGTTCGTGATAGAAGATATTAAAATTGTTCTCGATGCAGTTTCGGATTACAGGAAAAAACTTAGTCATCTGCAAAATGTAATTGAAAAAAGTTACGATTTTTATTTTGTAATGGCTGATGATTTTTCTGTTATTCAACATTCAAAAAATCTTCCTGAAGATTTTAGCCACATCACAGAAATTTCAGGATTTAATGATTTTAAGAATATCCTTTCTCCTCAAAGTAATTTTGAATTAATTCAGAATCTTGAAAAATGTTTAAGTACAAAAGATGTTACTTCTCTAATCTGCGAAACGGTAAATAAAATAAAGTATGAAATCAGGATTATTCCTGTTATAAATCTTAAAGAAGAAATTCTTCTCTTCTATTTGTTCTTCAGAAATATTGTTGACAAACCATCCAACCAAATTCCGGATTCAATTCTTAGTGAAGAGCTGAATTACTATAAATCTTTGTTCAATGCATTTGATGAAATTGTTTTAGTGCTTGATAACGACTTCAGAATAAAATTCCTTAATTCTAAAGCTGAAGATTATATAGGCAAAAAGGTAACTGAATTATACAACAAACAAGTCGCTCAGTTCGTAAAATTTTTATCAAAAGATTTTCTGAAAGAAATTGAGGAAAAATTAAAATCAAAACCTTATCATAAAACTATAATAACAGAGTATGATGAGTTTAGGAATAAAATTGTTTTTGAATGCTCTTTTGCAAAGTTGGAGGATGATGACAAACTCACTATAGTAAAGTGCGAAGAGATTACTTCAAAGATTCATTTTGAAGAAAGTCTTATAGCTTCATTGAAAGCAATGAAGCAGACTATTCAAAAAGCACCGCAAATGATTTGTCAGGTTGATTTGAATGGACAAATTCTTTTTGCTAACGAGGCTTTAACTTTTACACTTGGCTACACTGAAGAAGATTTACTTAACACTACATTGTACAATCTTATTGATCCTGTTTACTTTGAGAAAAATGTTTTCGAGCTCTCGGCATTTAGCTCAAAACCATCAAGTGAAATTGAACTTCCTGTCAAAACAAAATGGGATACGATAATTACTCTTCAATCAGTATTCATTCCCGTTTTTGATGAACTGGGAAATTTACAACACATCAGTTGCTACTTTAATCATCTTGAGGAAATCAAATCTAAAGAAAAAGAACTTCTGCTTTACCAATCGCTTGTTGAAGCGTCTCACGATGGAATTGCTCTTGTTCAGGATGGAAGAATTATTATTGCAAATAAATCTTTTGCAAACATCTTCGGTTATGATTTCGGCGAAGAATTGTTGAACAAAGAAATCCTTGATCTTTCTTCAAATGATGATATAATAAAAGTGGCAGAATACTTCCGACTTCTGGAAAGAAAGAAAGAAGCTCCATCAAGATTTGATTTTTTAGGGAAGAAAAGAGACAACTCTTATCTGCATACAGAAATTTCTGTTGGAACTTTTGATGTTGATAAAAACACTTACATCGTTCTTATAGCAAAAGATATTACTGAAAGGATCCGTGCACAAAGAGCAATCAGAGAATCAGAAGAAAAGTATCGTAACATTACAGAAAACATTGACGACTTTCTTTTTACATTTGAAAGAATCGGATTTAGCTTAAGACCTGTTTTCTGTACTTCATCAATTCAGAAAATAAGTGGCTATACTCAAACCGATTTTCTATCTGACTCAAAATTATTCCTGAAAATTATTCATCCGGATGACTTTAAAGCTCTTAAACCAAAACTGATGAGTTTGCTTAAAAGCAGAATTCAACTTTCAGGTGAGTTCGAGTTCAGAATTATAAATAAACAAGGAAATATTGTTTGGGTAAGAACTAAACTTAATCTGATTCGTTCAGGAACAGGAAGAATACAGAAATTATTCGGACTTGTCAGTGATATTACTTTCAGAAAAAGAGCCGAAGAAGAACTTCGTAAGTCAACTCAGAATCTTATCAAACTTAATGAGACTAAAGACAGATTTATTTCAATCATTTCACACGACCTGAGAACTCCGTTTAGTTCAATTCTCGGCTTTACAGATTTACTCGAAAATGATGACGAACTTTCTGAAGAAGAACGCAAGCAATACATCAAATATATCCAGGAAGCTTCCCGTTCAATGCTTTCATTGGTCAATTCATTACTAGACTGGACAAGACTTCAGACAGGAAGAATAAGGTTTGAACCCCGGAAAGTTAACATTACAGAAATTATAAATGATTCCATTTCTGCGTTGCGCGGCTCTGCAATTCAAAAGCAGATTGAATTACAATCCAAAGTAAACAATGATTTGTATTTGTTCGTTGATAAGAGTTTAATCATTCAGGCATTCAATAATCTGATTTCGAACGCAATAAAATTCACTCATAGCAACGGAACCGTAACAATAAGCGCTTCGCCGGCAGGGAATAAAAGATTTATAAAATTCAGTGTGAGAGATACAGGAATTGGAATTCAGCCGGAGGATTTACAAAAATTATTTAAAGTCGATTCAAAATTCACAACAGAAGGAACTGCTGGCGAAAAAGGGAGTGGTCTTGGTTTATCATTAGTTAAAGAAATTATTGAAAAACACGGCGGACAAATCTGGGTTGATAGTAAACCCGGCGAAGGTTCTGATTTTCAATTCACCTTGCCTCTTGCTTCGGCAAACATTCTGATTGTTGATGATAGCAAAACAGACCGATTACTCTATTCAAAAATTCTTAAAAATATTACTCCTGAGTATGATGTTGAAGTTGCATCAAATGGAAAAGAAGCATTGGATAAAATTCTTAGTTCTCCACCAGCACTTGTAATTACTGATCACGGAATGCCTGTAATGAACGGCTATGAGTTCGTTAAAGAATTGAAAAAGTCAGATATAAAAGACAAGCCGCCGGTTATTGTTTTAAGCAGTGATATTGACAGAAGTATTGCTACTGATTATCACGATCTTGGAGCTGAATTTGTTTTTCAAAAACCAGTTAACTTAAGCAGCTTTAAGCAAGCTGTGGAAAAATCACTTCAGAAAGGATTGTCAGGTATTTAGCTGAAAGTTTTAATTCTCTATAAATGAAAAAAAGGCAAGCTTAAAAACTTGCCTTTAGTTTTCAGATAAATTAATTAAAATCAATTCGTTTTATTAGAACCAACCATATTAACACTAACTTCAACTTCTTCAGCAACTTTCTGTCCAACAATTTTGTTCTTAACTCCGAATTCAGAAAGTTTTACTTTGAATGTTGCCTGAACACCTAGTAAATCTCCTGGAGCTCTCATTTTTGTTTGCTCGCTTTCATCAAGATAAGTAAGTGTTGCATTTGCAGTAATTTCTTTTGTTACACCTTTAAGAGTAAAATCTCCAACAACTTTTAGCTCAAATTTGTTATCAGCGAGTTGCTTTACATCTGTAACTCTCTTAATTGTAAAAGTAATTTCAGGATATTTTTCGGCATCAAGCCAATTATCACTTCTTAAATGCTCATCTCTTAAATCAATACCTGTTTTAAGCGATGCAACTGATACAGATATTTTTCCTTTTAAAGTTTTAATATCACTCACATTAAAAGTAGCAGTACCTTTAACATCGTTGGAAAGACCTCTGATATCTTCAAGTGGAGTTGTACTGAAAAACGATGCCTGATTTCTTCCACCTTTATCAGTAAAGTTAAATGTTTGTTCACCGCTTGCTTTTACCTTAAATCCTTGTGCGAATGAAAATGAAGTAAAAAGAATTAAAAGAACAGTGATTGATGACAAGATTTTTTTCATAATGTTTCCTTTCGTTTGTTTTTGAATAAGTAAATTAAAATTCCAGATATAACTGCTATCGCAAGTGAAATAGCGCCGGCATAGTCAAGACCAAATATAAATTTATCAACATATTGTTTATTCTCTACACCAAGCATTCTATCCAACTCTGTAGTTTTATCAACAATAACTTGAGTTTTGGTGAATAATTCGGCTCCCTGCGAATACCAATAACCCAACACAGCAATAATCAAAATAATTCCAATTGTTAAAGTTAATTTTTGCTTTGAATTCATTTTTACCTCTGATTATGTGGTAAAGTTTAATTGCTCATCACTATTAGTTAAATTTGAGGGCAGAATGAGACATTTTTTTCAACATTCATTCGAATTTTAAAACGGTCAACTATTTATATCAAGTTCAATTAAATTTACACTTTTTCAGAAAGATCATTAAATGGGCAGAAATTATGATTTAATCTTTATTGGAGGCGGAATAGTAGGAACCGCTTCTGCTTTGCAATTATTGCAAAAAAAAAATCTCCGCATCTTACTAATTGAAGCCGAGGATTCTCTTGCCCGTCATCAAACCGGAAATAATAGTGGTGTAATTCATTCAGGACTTTATTATAAACCCGGATCTTTAAAAGCATTAAATTGTACTCGTGGACGCGAAATGCTCTATGAATTTTGTCAGACTCATTCAATTCCCTTTGAGAGATGTGGTAAAATTGTTGTCGCAACTGATGAATCCGAAATACCATCTTTAAGAATGCTTGAAGAAAGAGGAATTGCAAATGGGTTGGTTGGGATTAAAAGATTAAACAAAGAAGAAATAAAAGAATATGAACCTTATGCAAATGGAATTGAAGCACTTTATGTTCCTCAAACCGGCATTGTTGATTATGTTGCTGTAACAAACAAATATGCTAAACTTATTATGAAAAACGGCGGTGAGATAAAGTTGAATGCAAAGGCATCAAGTATTAAGGTGACTTGCAAAGAAATTGTTGTAATAACCGAAGAAGATGAATTTAAAGCTCAGTATCTTGTTAACTGTGCCGGTTTATATTCTGATAAAGTTGCACGGATGAGCGGAATAAATCCTGATGTAAAAATTATTCCGTTCAGAGGCGAATACTATGAACTGAAAAAAGAAAAACAACATCTGGTAAAAAACCTTATTTATCCTGTTCCCGATCCACAATTTCCGTTTCTTGGAGTTCATTTCACAAGAATGATTCACGGTGGTGTTGAAGCAGGACCCAATGCTGTGCTTGCTTTCAAAAGGACCGGTTACAAAAAAACCGATATTGACCTTTCTCAAATTGCTGAAATGATTTTTTATTCGGGTTTTTGGAAAATGGCGAAAAAATATTATAAAATGGGCTTTGAAGAGTTCAGAAGATCATTCAGTAAAAAACTTATGGTGAAATCTCTTCAGAAATTAATTCCCGATTTAACAGAAGATGATATTGTTCCAGGCGGTTCTGGCGTCAGAGCACAAGCGTTAGATCGAGATGGTAAATTGCTTGATGATTTTAGAATTATTCAAACAGATAAAATGATTCATGTACTTAATGCTCCCTCGCCTGCTGCAACTGCTTCATTAAGCATTGGTGATACAATTTCCGAAATGATTATTAAAAATTTCAAGTTGAATTAAGATGAAAATTGATTTAACACAAATTGCTGATCAATCTCTCAAATCTTCACATCAAAAGTTAAAGGAGTTTTTCAATTCAGTATTAAAAAAAGTTACAAACAATCAAAGCGGTTCTATTATTCGAATTTTATTTCAGGAAACTGAAACAGAACTTAAAAGAGAAATTCTTATTGAAGATATTAAACAAATAATAGAAGCACAGACATTTGAAAGAGCAAAGTATTATGTAAATCGTCTCATTAAAACTTTAACTGAAGTAAAGCAGTCAAAGATTAACGACCTTAACTTAAATCGCTGGAAAGAATATGATGATTTAATTACTGACAGTTTATGGATTTTTAATAAGCGAGATAATTCAGGCGCTCATAATGCTTCTTACTGGGGAAATTTTATTCCACAGATTCCAAATCAATTGCTTAAGCGTTACACTAAAAAAGGTGATTGGGTTCTTGATCCATTTGCTGGCAGCGGTACAACTTTAATTGAGTGCAAAAGACTTGGCAGAAATGCTTTGGGAATTGATTTATCAGTTGAGGCAACAGACTTATGTAAAACAAATGTTGAAAAAGAGAAAAATCCCTTTAGCGTTATCACAGAGATAATAAATGATGACAGCGCCAAAGTTGATTTAACGAATCATCTTAACAGATTCCAAACGAAAAATTTTCAATTCATCATAATGCATCCACCATATTGGGATATAATTAAATTCTCACAACAGAAAAATGATTTATCAAATGCATCAACTGTGAACGAATTTCTTAAAATGTTCAGTGATGTGTTGAATAATATTTCACCGCATCTTGAAAAGAAAAGATATCTCGCAGTTGTTATTGGTGATAAATATTCAAATGGTGAATGGATTCCACTCGGATTTTTAACAATGCAGGAAGTACTTAAAAACAATTTTAAGCTCAAGTCAATTATTGTAAAAAACTTTGAAGACACAACCGCTAAACGGAATCAAAAAGAACTCTGGCGTTATCGTGCATTAGTCGGTGGCTTTTACATCTTCAAGCACGAATACATTTTCCTATTTCAGAAGAAATGAGAACGCCAATGAATTCACAATCGAAGTAAGAATTGATTTTGGTAGAAGAATTATTACAAATACAATCAGAAATTCAAAAAAGACTTTCCTATCCTTACAAATGGATGCAAAAGCAAAATGATTATTTTGATAACAAAACAAATTTTATCTACCATACAAAAACATTTGAAGAACTTCTGAAAGAAATAGATAAGCGATTTAAGTCTGAAAAAAATTTTCAGTTATATTTTAATTATGCACTTAACAGATGGTATAATTTCTGGTCTGCTTTTGCAATTGAAAAAATTTTCTGTTCTTTGCCGGATGTTAAGCCAGCATTTAATCACAAAGACAGATTAAAAGATTTTTCCATTAAAGGAATAACTTTCGATCATAAAACCACTGTGTTTCCAAAAAAATTTAATGAAGCGATTGACTCCGTAAAGCAGAATCCATTAACTTTAATTAAATGGCTTTATGAAAATCAATCGGTACAAAAAAGAAGACATTTTCATAACAGATTGTTTATTGTACTTTACAGTAGTAATGGTGAGCATTGGAAACTTAAAGCTGAAATTCTCTGGTTAAAAGAAATTATTGAAAATTATCTTTCTGAGTTTGATCCAAATAAATTATTTTCACTTAAGCTAAGAAAAGAGTTTACAACTTTGACTGATAT
>JAIMAZ010000058.1 GCA_023511695.1 Ignavibacterium sp. | reverse complement strand
GCTTTCGGACTATCAATTGGGGTTGTAATGGGGTTATCATTTTTATTTCTGACCTGGTTTCTCCTTTGGAGAAATTCACCTGGCGAGATTATGTCCAAATTCAGCTCAGTTTTCTATGGTTACTCATTCAGTTGGTTCGGCGGAATTATTGGATTTATCTGGGGATTGATAGTCGGTTTTATTATAGGTGTTCTTATCGCCTGGTTTTATGATTTCTTTTCGAAAATGCTTTATAAAGAGAAATAATTCAAAGTCCCTGTCTAATAAAAACATTAGGCAGGGAGTATTTTTCTATTTAATTCCAACCTTTAAGATTTAATTTATATCACTCTTATTATTCCTTTATAATCGCCTTACAATTCTTTATATTTGCACCTGTTTTTAATAAAAATTATACGGAAGTCAGGAAAAAAATATGAGTCTATTCAAAGAAGAATTAAATCCCGCCCAACTTGCTGCAGTTGAATACATCGAAGGTCCTCAAATAATTATTGCTGGTGCAGGTTCAGGTAAAACACGGGTTCTTACTTATAAAATTGCTTATCTTCTTAAAAAGAATTTCAGACCGGAATCTATTCTTGCGTTAACTTTTACAAATAAGGCTGCAAATGAAATGAAGGAGAGAATTAAAGAGCTCGTTCCTAAAAAAGCTGATTCTCTCTGGATGGGAACCTTCCATTCAATTTTTGCAAAGATTTTAAGGATCGAATCTAAACACATCAATTACAAAAGTAATTTTTCTATCTACGATACTATTGATTCACTTTCACTTGTACAGAATATAATGACCGAATTGAATATTGATCAGGATAAATTTCAGGCAGGTGCAATCAGGCATAGAATAAGTTTTGTAAAAAATCATATGATTACGCCTGAAGAGTATCGTAAGAATTTTGTTAAATCATTTTTTGATGAAAAAGTTGCAGATGTATTTGAACAATATGAAAAGAAACTTTTTGCTTTCAACTCAATGGATTTTGATGACCTTCTCCTTAAACCAATTTTCTTATTCAATGAAAAACCTGCAATTCTGAAAAAATATCGTTCAATGTTCGAATATGTTTTGGTTGATGAATTTCAGGATACAAACAAAGCTCAGTATGAACTACTGAAAATTCTCGTTCCTAAGAATGGATTAATTGCAGTTGTTGGAGATGATGCGCAAAGTATTTACAGCTGGCGTGGCGCTCAGGTAAGTAATATGCAAGACTTTCAGAAAGATTTTTCGAAAGTAAAAATATTCAAACTTGAACAGAACTATCGTTCAACAAAAATAATTCTGAAAGCTGCTGATTCTGTTATAAAAAATAATTCGAATCAACTTGAAAAAACTTTATGGACTGATAACGAAGATGGTGAACCGATTGTATTATTAAAATGCGCTGATGAAAAAGATGAAGCTGCCCAGATTGCAAAATATATCAAACAGGAAGCTTCAAAAAAGAAACTCACATTTAAAGACTTCGCTATTTTATATAGAACAAATGCTCAATCCAGAGCAATGGAAGACATTTTCCGAAGAGAAAAGATTCCATATATGATAATCGGCGGAGTTGAGTTTTATAAAAGAAAAGAAGTTAAAGATGTTATAGCTTATCTGAGAGTTATCTCTAACCCGAATGATGAAGAAAGCTTATTAAGAATAATGAATTTCCCACAAAGAGGGATTGGAAATACAACCATTGTTCGAATGCTTGCCTTCGCTAAGAAGCACAATCTTACTTTATTTCAAACAATGGCAAGAGTATTTGAAGTTATTGATATCAAAGAGCGAATTCAGAAAAATGTTAAGAACTTCAAAATTCTTCTTGATAAATACATCGGGCTTAAGGATAAACTCTCAATAGGAGAGCTTACCAGAGCATTGATTGATGAGCTTGAAATAATCAAAATGTTTAAGGAGGATAATACTCCCGAATCACTGCAAAGAATGGAAAATGTGAATCAACTTATTGCTTGGATTTCTGAATACTCTAATGAAAATAAAGAGGTTATGCTCGAGCAATTTCTTGAGGAAGTATCTCTCATATCCGATATTGACAATTACACGGGAGATAAAAATGCCGTTGCAATGTTAACTTTCCACAGTGCTAAAGGACTTGAGTGGCCAATAGTATTTGTAACAGGTTGCGAAGAAGATATTTTTCCTATTGCGCCAAAATTCAGCCAGGATACATCAGTTGAAGAGGAAAGAAGATTATTCTATGTTGCATTAACAAGAGCACAGAAGAAAGCATACATTACTCACGCAAGAAGCAGATATCGTTTTGGTGAAGTCGCTTATCAAAGTCGTTCAAGGTTTATTGATGAACTTGATCCTTCAACATACAAAGAAGTGAATGGCGGATTAGGAAGAAAAGGCAATCGCAAAACAAAGAAAGAACTTTACTACGAATATTTCCAGAATGTTGATTACGAAAATTTTAATCAGGAAGGTGCTACTCTTAAACCAGGAAGCAGAGTAATGCACGATAAATTCGGACTCGGTCGTGTTGTTGATGTTGTTGGAAGTGGAGATATGCAAAAAGCTATTGTTCATTTTGAAGGAAATAACGTTAAACAATTAATGCTTAAGTTTGCCAAGCTAAAAGTACTTTAATATTTTTAATTAAAACAATTTGATTTTAAGGAGTTGAGATTATGACAATTGCACCTAAAAAACTTGCTATACTTGTTGGCGGTGGTCCTGCACCAGGAATAAACAGCGTAATTGGTGCTGCAACAATTCGTGCAGCAGTTGAAGGTATTGAAGTTCTCGGAATTAAAGACGGCTTCCAATGGATAATGGAAGGTGATATTACCCGTGTTAAAGAACTTACAATTCATAATGTAAGCAGAATTCATTTCAGAGGTGGGTCCTATATCGGCATTTCAAGAGCTAATCCAACAAAAGATAAAAGGCATCTTGAAAATACCGTTACTTCTTTACTGCGACTTAATGTAGATAAACTCATTACCATCGGTGGTGATGATACTGCTTATAGTGCACTGAAAGTTAACGAAATGGCTGCCGGCAGAATTAAAGTTGTACATGTTCCTAAAACAATTGATAATGATCTCGATCTTCCACACGGAATTCCGACTTTTGGATTTCAAACTGCCAGACACATTGGCGTTGATATTGTCAAAAACCTGATGGTTGATGCGCAAACAACCTCTAGATGGTATTTTGTTATTTCAATGGGAAGAAAAGCTGGTCATCTTGCATTAGGAATCGGTAAAGCGACTGGTGCAACTCTCACACTAATTCCTGAAGAGTTCACAGGCAAAGAAATTAAATTAAATCATATAGTTGATATTCTGGTTGGTGCTATCATTAAACGTTTAAGTTACGGCAGACCTGATGGTGTTGCCATAATTGCCGAAGGATTAGTTGAACACTTAAATCCATCTGACCTTGAAGACCTTGTTACAGTTGAAAGAGATGCTCACGATAATATCAGAATTGCAGAAATTAACTTCGGTGAAATACTTAAAGCAAAAGTTCAGGAAAGATTAAAACAATTCGGACTTAAAGCTACAATTGTTGCAAAAAACATTGGTTATGAATTAAGATGTGCTGATCCAATTCCTTTTGATATGGAGTATACCAGAGATTTAGGATTTGCTGCTTCTCAATTTATTTTAAGTGGTGGAAGCGGAGCAATGGTATCAATTCAGAATGGAAGATTTGTTCCGCTTTATTTTAATGAGATTCTTGATCCAAAAACAAAAAGAACAAAAGTCAGAATGGTTGATCCTTCTTCTGAATCATTCTACATTGCACGAAGATATATGCTAAGACTTAATCAGGCAGATTTTGATGATCCGCATGAATTAGCAAAGCTTGCAGCAACTGCAGGAATATCAATAGATGAATTTAAGAATCAATTCTATTATCTGATTGAAAATGATCTCCTGTATAAATTCATTCGTGAAGGAAAGATTGAGTTAGCTTCTCAGGATAGTAATTGGGCTTACAATCCACCGGTTGCTTCAAGAGATTCTGAGAATGAATTAAATGGTCAGGAGATGTTACCTAATTTATAAAATCGTTTAAGAGAATTTCAAAGCTCCGGGTGAATTTCACCCGGAGCTTTTTTAATTAGTATTGTTACCTTTAAGAACTTTATAGAAGCAAAAAGCCGTTAAACTTAAAATAACTCCCCAGGCAAGAAATAAAAAAATCCAACCTTCAGTTGTCATTCCCATTAGAAAATCTCCTTTCTGCTGTTCCATGCTTTATTAACAAGCCAGATAATTCCGCCGAACAGAACGATCATTAAAATTCTAGCTCCCCAAATGTAAGGTACATTTTCAGAAGACACATTTTTCAATAACAGAGTTGGCAGAGCATTCTGAACAAACCACCAAATCATTATGCCAGCAAGAATCAGAGGTGTTACATATTTCATAATGTAATAGAAAATTCTGGGGATTTTAATATCACCACCATCATTCATCTCTTTCCATGCTTTATCAGCACCAAAGACCCACATAAAAAGAATTGTTTCTATTAATGCAAAAACAACTAATCCGAAAGTTCCAGCCCAATAATCCATTTCGTCGAGGAAACCAAATTTTAAGAAGAAAACGACAAACTGAACTGAAATTAAAACTACAGCAGCTAAAGTAAGAACAGCTTTTCTTCTATCCATTCCAAATTCATCTTCCAGAAATGCGACTATTGGTTGCCCCATCGCAACTGAAGAAGTAATTCCGGCAAAGAATAAAAGTAAAAACCATAGAAAGCCAAAAATTTCACCAAGCGGTAAATGAGCACTTCCAAAAATTGCGGGCATTGCTACAAAGCCAAGATTGAATGCACCGCCTTGAGCAATTTCTTTTGTCATATCTAATCCGAAAAATGCAACTGAAACAGGAATTGCAATTGATGCACCTAATACAACTTCAGCAAATTCATTAGTTGATGCAGTGGTTAGTGCAGATAATGCAATATCATCTTTTGGTTTGAGATAACTTGCATAAGCGTGAATCGTTCCCATTCCAACTGATAATGTGAAAAATATTTGTCCGGCTGCGGCAAGCCAGATTATTGGATTTCCTAATTGATTAAAATCCGGATTCCAGATGAATGCAAAACCATTTTCAACCGAATTATCAGGTAAAGAAGGATCAGGAGTTCCTAAAGTTACTACACGGATTACAAGAATTATTGCAAATAAGAACAACATTGGCATTGCAATCTTTGCAAGTTTTTCAATTCCTTGTGCAATTCCACGGTAAAGAATATAAAAATTCAATGTGAAGGTTATCAGCATTAAAATGTATGCAGTCCATATAGTAGAAAATGTACTCGATTCAGTTATTCCCTGATAACTAGAAAGGAAATTAGGCATTGTCTGAACAGTTTCATTTGAAAAAAATCCAAGTATAGAAAAAATGCTAAAGCCAAGTGTCCAGGATTCGATGTATGTGTAGTAAATAAGAATAGTCAGTGAAATGAACAAACCAAATGAACCGAGATATTTTGCAAGTTTATGCTTCCACAAAACATCGAACATTCCAGGAGCGCTTCCGTGTTTATATTTACCGCCGTGTCTTCCAATACCCCATTCAATCCACATTAAAGGAATTCCGAGCAGAATAAAAAAGATAAAATAGGGAATCATAAAAGCACCGCCGCCGTTTTGTGCTGCCTGAACAGGAAATCTTAAAAAGTTTCCTAATCCAACAGCATTGCCAGCAACAGCAAGAATTAACCCGATACGAGTTCCCCATTGTTCTCTTTCACCAGAATTAGCCATTTATCCTCCGGTTGTTGAAGAATTAAAATTTTGCGTGTTGAATATCACTACTTTAAACTAATTTTTCAAATGATTAGAAATTTAATTTTATAAAATTTTATTTACCGATTTGGCTCACAAATTTTAATTTCTTATTCATCAATTATTTATTAAATTTATCGTAGATAAAAAAATAAAGGAGAAGCATATGCCTAAAAATTTTGTTTCCAATAAAGATGAAACTGTAAGGATGTTTAAAAATGATTTTCTCGAAGCACTATCAAGAGTTCATCCTTCAGTTCCGGTAATAATTTATCTTCCGGTGATTTTATATACGCTATATATTTCTGTTGCAGATTATTCGCTTCAGTTTTTAACAATTGTTGCTCTATTCATTTTTGGACTATTCATCTGGACTATAACTGAATATGTTTTGCACAGATTTGTTTTTCACTTTAAACCTAAAAGCCAGTTCGGTGAAAAAATTCATTTTATTTTTCACGGTGTTCATCACGATTATCCAAGTGATTCGCGAAGACTTGTAATGCCTCCATCTGTTTCAGTCCCTTTGGCTTTATTATTCTTTTTCTTATTCCATAATCTTATCGGCTCGATTTATGTTTATCCATTCTTCGCAGGATTTTTGACAGGGTATTTATTTTATGATATGACTCACTATGCAATTCATCATTTCAATATGCACAGCAAATTCTGGCTCGAAATAAAGAATCATCATATGCGTCACCATTATCTTGATCCTTCTAAGGGTTTTGGTGTCAGCACACCTATCTGGGATATGATTATCGGAACAAATTTCAGATTAAAGAAAGAAGAGCAAAAAGCAAACTGACAAATAATTTTAAGCAGACTTAAACGATGAAGAGACTTAGATTTTTTCCGCTCATTGTTTTAAGTCTGCTTATTTATTCCTGCACTTCTCAATTAAATAAAAATCTTTTCATCAGATTAAATCAGGTTGGATTTCTGCCTGATGATTATAAAACCGCTATTATTCTTTCTAAAACTCCTTTTGAAGAAAAATTTTTCAGAATAAAAAATGTGGCAAATGATGAGGAAGTTTTTATTGATTCGATAAATAAACTTTCCCACAAATTAAATTCAGAAATTAAATATTCAGCTATAATAGATTTCACATCCCTGAAAACCAAAGGTGAATATTTCATAGAATATCAGGATGTAAAATCTTATCCATTCCGGATTGATGATTCTTTGTATAACCCAATTCGTGATTCAATAAGTTTATTCTTTAAAGTTCAGAGATGTGGACCAACAAATCCTTTAATGCATAAAGTTTGTCATATTCAGGATGCAACTAAAGTAGTTGGTTATTCAGATTCTTCTGCGATTGATTTAACTGGCGGTTGGCATGATGCCGGCGATTATATCAAATTTGTTTACACAACTGCATTCACAACTTATATGCTTCTTTTCAGTTATGAATTTGATCCGGATAAATTTTCCTTTGACTTAGATAATGATTCAGTTCCCGATATTCTTCAGGAAGCAAAAGTCGGACTTGATTTTTTACTTCGTTGTAATTTTTCTGAAAATGCTTTCATAACTCAGGTTCAGGATGACAGAGATCATAAAGTTGGATGGCGGATGCCGGAGAATGACACACTTACTTTTGACCGTCCAGCGTTTGTCAAAATGAATAAAAGTCAAATTGGAATTTACTCCGCTGCACTCGCTATTGCTTCAAGAATCTGGAAAGAAAGATTTTTAGATAGCGCTTTTGGAAATAAGTGTTTGAATACCTCCGAAAGAATTTTTCGTTTGAGAAATGAGGTCACCGACTATAAAGATGATGAAAAATATTATAACCAGAATGAATTTAACTCGAAGCTTGCTTTAGGTGCTTTTGAATTATATAAATCCACAAATGATAAAAATTATCTTTCGATAGCTCTTGATTACGGAAAAAATATTACTGAAAACAATTGGTGGAGTTGGGGAGATTTTAATGCTTTAGTTTTTTACAAACTTGCAGAATTCGATAACCAATTTGTTGAGAAGTTAAATAATATTCTGAGCTTCTATAAATCATACAGTGACTCAAATCTTTTTAGTTTGGCTCATCAATATAATTGGGGAACAACTCATTCAATCGCAGGAGTTGTATTAAGTTCAATCCTTTATAAAAAATTAACTGGTTCAAAATCTTTTGATAATCTTGCAGTATTAAATCGCGATTTTATTTTAGGAAGAAATCCTTGGGGAAAAAGTTTTATTTCAGGCATTGGCAAAAATTTTCCACGAAAGATTCATCATCAGATAGCTTTTTTTAATAATGGATACATTCCCGGTGCCATGGTTTCTGGACCAGTTCCTGATTCTTTATTCAAGAATTACAGTTTTACTATACCTTCTGATAAACTAAGTGAATTCAGTGATTCATCAATTTATTCCGATGAATTTGATAATTATTTAACTAATGAACCAACAATCTCATCCAATGCAACTGCGCTCTTTATATTCGGTTACTATTCCAAATAGAAACTTTCATCTTGTTACAATATAATACAACACTAAATTGCTTGTCTCTTATTAGTTCAAGTCCACTAAATTAAGTTTGAATATTTAGCACATTAGAGATGATTGGCGGTATAATATTTGGAGAAATTGTTAAAATTTTAAACTACTATGAAAAAAGCTGTGCAACTATTTCCTTCAGGAATTTCCATTATTGATAGTGCTTGGGGAGGACTTTACAGAGGTGGCACTTATTTACTTGTCGGTGAAAGAAAAACAGGTAAAACTTTATTAAGTATTCAGTTTGCCGTTGAAACAGCAAAGCAAAAAGAAATTTGTCTGTTTTTCACTAATACAAGACCAAAAGATTTAATGATTCAAGCAGCATCAATTGATGTTGATCTTGAACATTATATGAATCAAAACCTGATTATTGTAGTTCGTGTTGCTCCTCCGCCTGAACCAACTCAGTATGGAAACCGAGATGATTATTTGAGCGAATATTTAAGCGACATTATTACTGTAGTTAATCAATACAATCCCACCAGATTGATTTTTGATGAAATTACACCTTACATCGAATTTGAAGACTTAGGTAAACTGCGAGAAACATTTTCAAACACTTTCGAACAAATAGAAGATTTGGGAGTAACAAGTTTACTTTCAGTAAGAGAACCAGCTTCAGCATCAACACAAATGATTTTTAATATTCTTAATTCTTATGCTACCGGTGTAATTCAGTTATCCAAAAAGACAGATGCAAATGGTTCAACTAAAAGCGGAATAATTGATATACAACCAAACATCGGTCACACTGAAGGCAGATTTAAAGCTCATTATTCAATTGAACCTTATAAAGGAATTACAACTGACTTTAAAATTCCTAAAACTAAAGAAAAAACAATCGAAAAGACTCAGGAAAAAATTGAAAATTATATTCCACTGTCAGAAATTAAAACCACAACACAGGAAATTTCTATCCCTAATTTTTATTCATTAGATGATTTCAAACTGATTTTGAACAATCAGATTGCAATGTACAAGACAACAGGACAAGTTTTTACTTTGGCTTCTTTTAAACTTGCATCAAAAGAAAATCGAAACTCTTCATTAACTATAAATCAACTTAAGAACATTATCAGAATTTCAACTGAGAAGAAAGATAAAATTTGTCAGGTTGATGAACAGATCTGTGTGCTTCTTGTAAAAGAAGATTCTAAATCCATTTCAGATTTTATAAATAAAATTAAACTCAACCTTCCTACAGATGACCCAACTGAAAGGGAAGTAATGGCGTCAGATGTTTATTTCAATTTCCTGAAAGTATCTGATTCTTTTGAAAATGCGGATGAAATGCTGTCGAAGCTACATTTTGATGTAAAGGATTCTATCAATACTCCTTCGTTATAAAATGAAAGTTTTATCAGCGTTATTTATCTCTGCATTTTTTACTCTGATTAGTTTTAGTCAAACCAACCAATCAAAATTACTTGATGATTCAAAATCGCTAATCTCTTCAGGCAGATATGGTGAAGCAATAGAATTATTAAACAGGTATGTTGCATCCAATCCACAGTCCGATGAGGGTTTTAATCTGAGAGGAATTTGTCACGAGAGAAGAGGTAATTATGAACAGGCAGTTTATGATTACAGAACCGCGATTCGAATTTCACCTAATGATAAAATAATTTCAGAAAATCTGAAACGAGCTGAGAATGATTGGTATCGTTTGCTTTATAACCAAATCGAAGGTTACAAAAGAGAAATAGCAATCAATCCTTCTGTTGCAAAGAATTATCTTGAAATAGGCAAGTGCTATAAAAATTTGGGTGAATGGAGTGAAGCAGAAATCTGGTATGATTTATATCTTGAAAAAGATGAAGCTTCAGCTGACGAAATGCTTCGTTACACTGAAATTCTTGCAAAGAATAATCATATTCAAAAAGGTGAACCATACCTGAAAAATTTTGTAGAGAAATATCCTGATGATCATAGATTATGGTCGCGATATGGTTACTTTCTTTATTGGTTGGGAAAAACAAATTTATCTGAGAAAGCATTTATAAGATCGCTTGAGATTCGTCCTTTCTTCAAGGAAGCATTGGACGGATTAGATTTGGTTAGAGGTAAAAAAAGTTTCTACACTTTTAATGACACAACATATCGTTACAGAAAAGTGCCAGCCGGAAAAGTTTATTTGATTGATAAGTACTTTAAATCGCTTCAAAAAAATCCAGCGAGTGATGAATTAAGATTTAAACTAATCGAGGAGCTTCTGAAATATAATCGAATTGAAGAAGCATATCAGCAATTGGAGATATTGAAAGAAAAATATTGCTCAAATGAAAAATATATTGTTCTTTCATCCGAAGTAATCAAGAAAAGAAATGAAATAATTGATCTTGAAATTGCAGAGTTGAAAAAGAATCTTACAGATAATCCCTCTGATAAAAATTCACTATTGAGATTAGCTGAGTTGTTATCTTTTCAAAATAAGCTTGATGCAGCAATAACTTATCTTAAAAATTATCTTGAGCTGAACGATGATGATGACATAAGGTTTAAATTAGCTAAATATTATTTATGGAATTCAGATTTATGTGAAAGCAAAAGACATTTAGAAATTTTATTAGGAAAAAATTATAACAATCCTGAAGCTGAACTACTTTTGGCGAAAATATATTTATTGCTTGATACTGAACTGGAAAAATCCGAATACCTGTTTGAAAAATATTTATCTGGATTCCCTGATGATAAAGAATCAATCGCAGGTTTGATTGAAGTCAAATTAAAACTTCAAAACTTTGATGAAGCACAGAAAGTTCTTAAAGATAAAAACTTATTGTTCAGCTCTGCAGAGATTGAATCCTTTAATTCAAAAATTACGCGAGGATTACGTGCGTTTGAGTCGGGAATATCAGAAGAAACTCGAAACCTTCAAGCCCGAATACCCGGAAATGCAGCGACTCAAGGCCGAGCTCGATTCAGCCCGCAAGCTTCTGGAAAATGAAACCCAGAATATGATCAAGGCTGCCTATTCTGAATACCAGGCTGCTTTGAAGAGGGAAAAATCCCTCGAGGCTGTTTTCAATCAGCAAAAGCAGGAAGCCTTCAATCTGAATAGCAACGCCATCATTTATAATGCCCTCAAAACAGAAATTGAAAACAAAAAGAATTTACTGGAATCGCTGATTAAGCGTCAGTCGGAAATGGGAGTGGCTGCCAGGCAGCGAGGTCTGCGCACAGCCAATGTCCGGGTGGTTGATAAAGCTGATGTGCCGCTTCGGCCGTCGAGCCCGAAGAAGCGCCAGAATTTGATTCTGGCCCTGATCATCGGGCTCATGGGCGGCATTGGCCTCGCCTTTCTTTATGAATATCTGGACAATACGGTCAAAACAGCCGAAGATGTGGAACGCTATGGCCGGGCCCCAGCTTTGGGCATCGTTCCGACCTTCACGGTTGATGGCTTCAGGCGTGGCTATGGTTATGGCTATTATGCCTATGCTTATGGATATGGCCGAAAAGAAAAAGGAAAGAAAAAAGGAAGGGAAGGAAGGGAGGCGCAAACGGAGGTGATGG
>JAIMAZ010000057.1 GCA_023511695.1 Ignavibacterium sp. | reverse complement strand
TAAGTTCGTTTGGAGTTGGCGGTACGAATGCACACGCAATACTCGAAGAATTTACTGATAATGAAATAAAATCGGATGATAAGACTAAAAAACAATTAATAATTGTTTCAGCAAAGAATGAAAATTCATTAAAAGCAAATGCAACAGTATTAGCTGATTATTTGCTATCAAATCCGAATGAAAATCTTAATGATATTGCCTTCACTTTGCAGGAAGGCAGAAAAGAATTTGAATGGCGTCAGTTTGTGATTGCGTCTGATACTGCAGAAGCTGAGAATCTTTTAAGAAGTGCTGTTGCAGGTAATATCAATAAATCCAAAGTGAATTTTAGTGAGCGTAATCATCTGGTATTTATGTTTCCTGGTCAAGGTGCTCAGTATGTTAATATGGGAAAAGGATTATATGATAGCGAACCATTATTCAAACGAACCGTTGATGAATGTTCTGAAATATTAAAGCCGCATCTTGATCTTGATATCCGTGAACTTCTGTTTCCGGAAAATATAAATGAAGAATCTGCAAAGAAACTCGAGCAAACTATTTACACTCAACCAGCATTATTTGTAATTGAATACGCTCTTGCGAAACTTTTTATCAGTTATGGAATTAAACCTAACTCTATGATTGGGCATAGCGTTGGTGATTATGTAGCCGCTTGTTTAGCTGATGTATTTACGCTTGAAGATGCTTTATATATTTTGTCAAGAAGAGCGAAGCTTATGCAGCAGCAAAAGTCCGGCAGTATGTTGTCTGTAAGAAGCAATGAAGAAGAAATCAAAAAGATATTGGAGAATGATATCGCAATTGCTGCAATCAACTCACCAAACCTAATCGTACTTTCCGGTGAAACTGAAAGAATAAAATTGTTCAGCGAGAAATTGAATGAGATGAAAATCGAAAACAGAATTCTCTTCACTTCTCACGCATATCATTCGCAAATGATGGAACCAGCAATTGAACCGTTTGTAAAAGAATTTCAGAATATTAATCTTAATAAACCTTCAGCTCCTTTCATCTCAAGTTTAACAGGTACCTGGATTACAGATGAGCAAGCTACTGATCCGAATTTTTGGGCCTCTCAGTTAAGAAATACTGTTCGGTTCTCAGATGGTATTAAAGAATTACAGAAAACAAATAATCTCATTCTGATCGAAATCGGTCCAGGGCGTGCATTAACTACAATGGCAAGTCAGCATAAGAAAGAAAGCGGTAAGCAGATAGTCATTACAACTTTAACTCAACCAAATGAAGATGCAGATGATTCAACTAACTTTTTAAATGCTGTTGGAAAACTTTGGTTAATCGGGATCAGAATTGAATGGCAGAATTTTCATAAAGAAAAACGCAGAAGAAGACTGCATCTTCCCGGTTATCAGTTCGATAGAAAAAGTTATTGGATAGAACCACCTAAGAGAAATAAATTAAAACAAAAATCTGTATCGGATTTATCCGCAACGGTAGTTCAATCAATCAGAAAAGAAAAAGTAAAAAAAGTTATTCAGGGAGAAGCAATGACGCGTAAAGAATATATAGCCGGAATTCTTAAAGAAATACTCGAAGAATTATCCGGCATTAGTAAATCTGAACTTGATGAAACAAAGACATTTCTTGAGTTAGGTTTTGATTCATTGTTTATGACTCAGGTAAGTCTTGCGTTTCAGAAAAAATTTGATGTGAAAATTACATTGCGTCAATTGCTTGAAACGGCTCCAAGTATAAATGCAATTGCTGAGTTTATTGATGGTTCATTAGCGCAGGGAAAATTTGAGCCGCCAAAACAGGAAATGGTTATTGAAGAAGAAGTTGAAGTTCCTGTTACTGAAAATCTTGAGCAAAATATTACTCCATCTTACACTCAGCAGGAGTCAATAAGTCAGGCAATATTTAATCCTTCCAATAGTGTAGAAAAGCTTATTCACGAGCAATTGGAAATAATGAAGAAACAGCTTGAGGTTTTGGGCGGTGGAAAGATATCTCAGCAAGCTCAGACTCAAATTATTTCTTCAACTCCTGAGCAACCGAAAGTAATTAGAGAAGAGAAACCATTATCTGAAACACCATCAAAACCAAAAGAAGAGAAAAAAGTTTTTGAGAGGTTTGGACCTTACAAACCAATTGAAACTAAGAAGGGTGGGGCTTTAACTGATCAGCAGCAGAAATATTTGAATAAACTTATTGATGAATATACCAGCAAAACCCCTACTTCAAAGAAAATGACACAAGAACATCGCGCTCATTATTCGGATCCGCGAACTGTTTCAGGTTTTCTTCCAATCTGGAAAGAAATGACTTATCAGGTGATTGTTAAAGAATCAAAAGGTTCAAAACTGATTGATGTCGACGGAAATGAATACATTGATGTAATAATGGGATTTGGTCAGTATCTGTTTGGTCATAATCCTGATTTCCTTAAAAAGGCAATTCAAGAACAATTAGAACTTGGAATTGAAATTGGTCCTCAGTCTCCGATAGCTGGTGAAGTTGCAAAACTAATTTGTGAATTTACAGGTTTAGACAGAGCGGCATTTTGTGTTACCGGTTCAGAGGCTGTGCTTGGTGCTATGAGAGCTGCAAGAACTGTTACGGGCAAAGATAAAATAGTTTTCTTTGCAGGTGATTATCACGGAATTATTGATGAAGTTCTGATTAAAACTACAATTAACGGAGAGCAAATCAAGACTATGCCGATTGCACCTGGCATTCCTAGAGAAAATGTTCAGAATACAATTGCTCTTGAGTATGGATCTGAAGAATCATTAAGAATAATTGAAAAACTTCTTCCTGAGCTTGCTGCAATTATGGTTGAACCTGTTCAATCGAGAAGACCAGATATTCAACCGAAAGAATTTTTACACAAGCTAAGAGAATTAACAGAGAAAGCAAATATTCCATTAATCTTTGATGAAGTAATAACCGGTTTCAGAGTATCAAATGGAGGAGCGCAGGAATACTTTGGAGTAAAAGCTGATATTGCAACCTATGGAAAAATTATTGGTGGTGGTTTCCCGATTGGTGTAATAGCAGGGAAAAAATTATATATGGATGCTTTCGATGGAGGTTACTGGCAATACGGCGATGATTCAATTCCGGAAGCCGGAGTAACTTTCTTTGCGGGAACTTTTGCGCGTCATCCGATTTCATTAAAAGGAGCTTTAACTGTATTAAATTATCTCAAGCAAGACAATAACAAACTTCAGAAAGAGCTTAATAGCAAAGCTGCTGCACTAGCAAAAGAATTAAATGATTTTATGATTCAGCGAAATGTTCCGATAAAATTCTTAAACTTCAGTTCAGTTATTTATTACAGCTATCCGAAAGATCTCAGTTATTTCAGTCTGCTGTTTTATTTACTCAGACACAAAGGAATTCATATTCTTGAAGGATTTCCGTTCTTCCTTTCCTCGGCACATAGTGATGAAGACATAAAGAAAATAATTGATGCATTTAAAGAAAGTGTATTTGAACTTCAGGAAAATGGATTTTTCCCTTCACCTCTCGATGGCGGAAATGGTTTTAAGAATAAATCAGAGGTAACGGAATTAAAATCAAATCAATTTCCATTAGCGGATGCACAAAAAGAAATCTGGCTTGCTTCTCAATTAAGTGAAGCTTCCAATTGTGCATTTAATGAATCCAATAACATTGAGCTCAAGGGGAAGATGAATGTTGAAGCATTCAGAAGAGCATTTGACAAATTAATAGAAAGACACGATGCATTACGAACAACCTTCTCATCAGATGGAAAATATCAGATTGTAAATGATAAAACAGACTTTAAACTCGACTTCCTTGATTTATCACCGCTTTCTGAAAACGATAAGAAAAAAGAACTTAATCATTTAATTCAGAATGAACCGAAAATTCCTTTTGACCTTGTAAGAGGTCCCCTTATCAGAGCAAACTTAGTAAAGTTGAATGAAGAAGAGTATAATCTTTTGCTTACAGCTCATCATATTGTATGCGATGGATGGTCTTATGATGTTATGGTTCGTGATCTGAGCAGATTATATAATGAAGAACTGGCAGGAAAGAGAAGTGATGAAAAACTTCCTATGCAGATGAAAGACTATGTTGAATATCTGGAAAATTTCAGAAAGACAAATGACTATAAACAGCAGGAAAAGTTCTGGTTAGATAAACTGAGCGGTGAAATTTTAGACCTTGAACTTCCTGTTGATAAGAACAGACCTCCAATCAGAACATTTAATGGTGCGAGAATAATAGGACTAATTGAAGAAGAATTATTTTCAAAAACCAAAGCTATTTGTGTAAATCAGAAAGTTACACTATTTACTACAATGCTTTCCTTGTGGGGAATTCTTTTGCACAAGCTTAGCAGTCAGAATGATATTGTAACCGGAATCCCTGCAGCCGGTCAACAGGTAGTCGGAGCAGATGATTTAATTGGTCATTGCACAAATCTTCTTCCGATCAGATTTAACATAAAAACTGATATGAAATTTTCCGACTTCCTTAAAGAAGTTAAATCACTTGTGCTGGATGCTTATGAAAATCAACAGGTTACTTATGTAGATATTATCTCAAAACTTAAATTAAGAAGAAGTCCTAACAGATCGCCGCTACTATCAACAATGTTTAACATTGATCCTGCTATAATGGGCTTAAAATTTTCAGGTTTGGATTGCAAGATGAATGTAAATCCCAGAGTCGGATTTCAGTTCGAGTTTGGTTTTAATCTTGTTTCTTATGATAACCATTGCGAAATTGAGTGTGACTATAACACTGATTTATTCACTGAACAAAAAATCAAATCAATGATTAACTACTACAAAAACATTCTTCAGCAAGTTACTGAGGACAACGATTTGCAAATTAAAGACATTCAAGTGATGAGCAGCGATGAACTTGTGAATATAATGAACCTTTTAAATGGAAATCGTTAAAGGGTAAAGTATGACAGTTTACTCTTTGTTTGAAAATATGGTTAAAAGTGATGCTGACTCAGTTGCAGTTAGTTTTAACGGAAATAATATAACTTACAAAAAACTAAAGGAGGAATCAGATAAACTTGCCCATTTGCTTCAGACAAGCGGAGTAAACCAAGGTGATATAGTCGGACTGTGTTTAAATCGTTCAATTGAAATGGTGATTGCATTATTGGGCATTATAAAATCTGGTGCAGCATATTTACCACTCGATCCATTTTTTCCTGATAAAAGACTTGAATATATGTTGGAGGATTCTGCTGCAAAATTTCTGATAACCGAATCATCTTTATTTCCTAAATTCAATTATTATAAAAATAACTTCATAGACATAAGCGAAATTAAAAATGTAAAATTTGATAAGCCCATTGAAGACAAATCGAATGAGAAAAATCTTGCTTATGTAATCTATACATCCGGCTCAACCGGAAATCCGAAAGGCGTTCAGATACTTCATTCCTCACTCACTAATTTTCTTCTTTCGATGCAAAAAACTCCCGGATTAAATGCAGATGATAATGTTCTCGCACTGACTACTTTATCTTTTGATATTTCGGGACTTGAAATATTTCTTCCTCTGGTAACCGGTGCACGAATTACAATTGCTTCAAGAGAAGAAGCTAAAGACGGTAAAACATTACTTGAAAAAATTAAAAAGCAAAAAGTAACAGTTGTCCAGGCAACTCCCTCAACCTGGAAAATGCTGATAGATTCCGGTTGGAATGAAAAGTTAAATATAAAAGCACTGTGCGGTGGCGAAGCATTATCTCAGGATCTTGCCGAGCAAATTCTTAACCGTGTAGTTGAACTCTGGAATATGTATGGACCAACAGAAACTACAATCTGGTCATCTTGTTCAAAGGTAAATAAAGGTGAACCAGTTCATCTTGGCAGACCTATAGCTAATACACAATTTTATATTGTAGATAAAGATTTGAATTTTTGTCCTCCGGGTGTTCCCGGTGAACTATTGATTGGTGGAGCAGGATTATCTGTCGGCTACTTGAATAAAGAAGAATTGACAAAAGAAAAATTTATTCCGAATCCATTCGATAAAGAAAATAAAACAAGAGTTTACCGTACGGGAGATTTAGTAAAACTAAATCCGAAAATGCAGATAGAATTTTTAGGAAGGATTGATAATCAGGTTAAGATCAGAGGATACAGGATTGAACTTGATGAAATCGAAAATGTAATCAGGAAAGTTGAAGGAGTTAAAGACTGTGCTGTTATTGTAAAAGAAATTAATAATGATAAAAAGATAGTTGCATATTACACTAACAAAAACAAGAGTGAAGGAGAAGATTTTTCATCTCTTATAAATTCTATACGAGAAATTGCAATCAGAAACTTACCTGATTATATGATTCCTTCACTGATAATACCAATTGAAAATTTACCACTTACTCCCAACAATAAAATTGATAAGAAAGCTTTAGCTGCAAAAGAGATTACAGCATTAGTTTCTCATACTTCTAATTCCAAACCTGAAAATGAAACACAGAAAATATTATTAGAAATCTGGGAAACATTACTTGGAATTACCGGGATTGGAATTGATGATAACTTCTTCGAAATCGGCGGACATTCAATTCTCGCAGCTCAAATGCTTGCTGATTTTGAAAAGCAAACAGGAAAAAGAATTCCTCTTGCAGAAATGTTTACTGCGCAAACAATAAGACAATTAGCTGGTATAGTTGAAAAAGAAACAATTAATTTAAAATGGACACCATTAGTTGAAATTAAAAAGGGAGAATCTGCATTAGCTCCTTTATTTCTGATTCACGGTGCTGAGGGAAATGTGCTTCTTTACCGCGATCTTGCAAACAGACTTAATTCAAACAGAACGGTTTACGGATTACAGGCAAAAGGTTTAGATGGAAAAAATTCTTTTAACTATTCAATTGAGGAAATGGCAGAAGATTATATTCCAGCAATAAAATCTGTACAGCCATTTGGTCCATATAATATTGGTGGCTACTGTATGGGCGGTTCTGTAGCATACGAAATTGCAATACGACTAACTGCCAGAGGTGAGCAGGTGGCAAATGTATTTCTATTAGAAACTTACAATGCCTGTACACTCGACCATAATCAATTAAGAAAAACCAGAGTTAAAGAGAAAATTGAAAATATTAAATTCCATTTCGATAATGTTAAATCACTGAGTGCTAAAGAAAAAATTACTTTCATCAAAAGAAAAACTGAAACAGCGATTAAGAGAACGGGCGCAAGAATAAATAAATTAGCAGCTAACATCGGACTTTCGAACAAAGGTGAATCTGCAAGTCACCTCACACTCACTTTACGGGATTTAAATGATAAAGCTCAAATGGAATATAGCCCTTTAAAATATAAAGGGAAGGTTGTTTTACTCAGACCAAAAGCTAGTTTTGCTACAGAACCAGACCCCAAGTTCGGCTGGGGTGATTTTGTTGAAGGTGAACTGAAAGTTTATAATCTTGATAATGCACCGCGTGGAATGCTAACCGAACCTTTTGTTAAGCATACTGCACAAATAATTGAATCTGAGTTAATTCATTGATTGCTTAACAAAGACTATGCTTAAAGTAAATACTAAAATACGAGTTAAATCTCCTAAAGAGATATTTAAAACACTTGATGAAAACGGATGCTTGGATAATCTCCCGTTTATGCAAGAAATGCTTCAATATTGTGGAAAAGAATTTATTATTTCAGGCAAGGTTGAAAAAACCTGTGTTGATAATCCGACAATGTATATGGCAGAATTTATAAACAATAATGTGTTTTTCCTTAGCGATTTGAGATGTTCCGGAGAATTTCACGATGGCTGTCAGAGAGCTTGCAGAATATTCTGGAAAGAAGATTGGCTTGAAGAGTTAAACTATAATCTGAAAGAAACCTCTGATGAATTAAATACATCAGATGAACTAACCAGAAAGCTAAAGGTTAAGAAGACTGATGAAGTTTATTTCTGTCAATCCACAGAATTAAGAAATGCAACCAAACCTCTCTCGATGAAAGAAAAAATTCAAAAGCTATTTTGTGATTATAAAAATAGAAATTATAACTTAATTCATCTTATAAAAGTTGTAGTCTTTCCTTTATTAAGGAAATTTCAGAAAAAAATAAAAGATACTGAACCCAAAGGGCATTTAACTTCTACTCCGACTGAGGTTTTAAATCTTCAACCTGGTGAGACAGTAGAAATAAAATCATTTGACGAGATTAAAAAAACACTTGATGTGAGCGGAAGAAATAAAGGATTACTCTTCGATTCTGATATGATACAACTTTGCGGTAAACGCTTTAAGGTAAGAAACCGTCTTGATAAAATGATACTTGAAAGAAATGGAAAAATGATCGAAGTAAATAACACTGTAATTCTTGAGGGTGTTACCTGTCAATGCTTTTTTGCATTTGGCGGTTGTCCAAGGAGAGAATTTCAATTCTGGAGAGAAGTCTGGCTCAAGAGAGTAGAATAAACTTTATTCTATCACACTAGTGTCTGTTGAATTTTCATAACTATTATTTCTTTAAAAAAAATTACTTAAGAGGTGCAGCAATTAAGCTATCTACATTAAAAAACAAATCAGACTTTTATTTAATAATATTTATTTCCATCTGGATTTTAGTTCAACTGACTATCTCACTCCCATCCTCAATCCTTAACGATTGGATGAGCTGGCGGCAGGCAGATACTCAAAATATTGCCCGAAACTTTTATAAAAACGGTGAAAGTATTTTTTATCCACATATCAATTGGGGCGGCAATGGTCCGGGTTATGTAGAAAATGAATTTCAGCTGTATACTTTTCTGATATCAAAAATATTTTTATTAACAGGCGAAAGTACACTCCCCGGTCAATTGCTTAGTTTAATTTTCATCATAGTTACTTCATTTGTTTTATATAAAACAATTGTATTACAATTTAATGATGATAAAACTGCATTATTCGGTTCTGTAATCTTTCTTATTTCTAATGGACCAGTGCATTTATCAACTGCCATTATGCCCGATGCCCTTTCCATTATGTTTTATTCATTGGGACTTTTTTATTTTTTAAAGTTTTTTAGGGCAGGAAAAAATAATAACTATATTCTCTTTATTGTTTTCACAGCTCTTGCTGCATTGGTAAAACCATTAGCTCTTAATCTTGGTATAATTCAATTCTTTATTGTGTTATTTGTTAAAAAAGAGCTTCTTAAATCGGCGAAAATCTGGATTGCCTGGTTATTAATAATTATTATTGTTGCTTCATATATGTACTTTTCGTATACACTTTATCTTAATTATGGTAATACATTTGGTGTTATTGGAGGTGAAAAAAAATTTCCAACGCTTAAAGGTTTGACTGTTTTAATTCATTATCCAAAACTCCTTTATATGACAGTTTTATGGGGTTTAGGTCCTTTGGGATTTGCTAGCTTGATTTATTTAATAGTTAAAAGAAAATTAAGTTATTTAGAATGGTCGCTACTGATAGGGAATTTCATTGCTGTTTTTGTATCAATGAGATATATGGTCAATCAGGGTTTTAGTCCTCATTATTATATCTATATGGCGTACTTCGGGGCTATAATTTCTTCTTACGCATTTAAGGAGCTATACTCCAAATTTTCTAAAGTTGGCAAGCAGCGTAAATTAATTGCAATGACTTCAATAATTATCCTGTTGTTGTTTTCCGGTCATTTATATCACAGAACACATCCATTATCCATTCACTATCATCCGAATGTTAATAGAACAGGTTTTAAGCTCAAAGAAATAGCTAAGCCGGATGAGTTAATAATTGTGAGAAGTATAGCCGGTGAAAGAGAACGAAGTACATGGGGTAATCGATTAAACAATTTTGAAGACCCAAGAATATTTTATATTACCGATTTACATGGATGGCCGTTGCCACGAGACTATAAAGGTTATGAACGGGTTGATAAATTCAGAAAACTTGGTGCAAAATATTTTGTTGAACCTTACAAGACTCCCGTTGATACAATACTTGAAAATTGGCTCCGGGAAAATTCAGAAAAAATTTATTCTGATACTTTTGGAAGAATTTATAAGTTTAAATGAATAAATTTTGATTTACTAATTAATTACTGCTCAAATAAATATTAATCTTGGATAATCAAAAAAATAAAATTGATGTACTACTTACCAATGCCTGGGATAGAATTGGTTATAATGTGCTGCGAGGACTTGCCGGTAAAGGACTTAATGTTGCACTAGGCACCGACAATTATCTTGGAATGGCTTATTACTCTCACTACTGCAGTGCAAAATTTATTCACTCTAATTATAAATTATCAGAGAAAAATTTTATTGAAGATGTTACTAATGCAATACAAAAGTTTCAGGCATCAGTTTATATTCCAACCGGAGAAGAAGTATTTGCAGTAAGCAGAAATCTTGAACATTTCAAAAATCTTAATATCAAGATTCCTGTATCTGATATTAATACCTTAGAAAAACTTAACAATAAAATTCTTTCCTATGAAGTTGCAAAATCAGCAGAAGTGCCTGTACCTGATACAATTGTTCCGCAAACACTCGATGAGATCATCAGTTTTATAAAACAATCCGGAAGACGGGCTGTGATAAAAAAAGGATGGTCAAGATCAGCGCAGGGAGTTTTTATTCTTAATGGAGATGAAAATGAAAATGTTATTAGGAAAATGATATCAGGTAATAAACTGGAATTTGGTAAGTTTATAGTTCAGAGATATGTCAGCGGTGAAACTTATGGAGTTTCATTACTTATGAATAAGGGTGAACCAAGAGCGATTTTCACCCACAAAAGATTAAGAGAGATAATAAAATCCGGAGGTCCAAGTACATTAAGAGTTAGTACAAAAAATCATTTGCTTGAAGAATATGCTGTTAAATTATTAAGCAGAGTCAAATTTCACGGTGTTGCTATGATTGAGTTTAAGTACGATGAAAGAACAAAACAAGCTTGGTTTATAGAAGTTAATCCAAGATTCTGGGGCTCTGTTGGATTAGCTGTAAATGCCGGAGTTAACTTTCCTTATTTTTTATATAAAATGGCAATAAATGGCGATGTCGAACCTGTATTAAATTATAGGGAAGGAATAAAAGCCAAATGGCTGCTTGGTGATATTAGCGCAATTACAAAAAATATTTTTTCCGTTAAAACAATATCTGAATTTAAAAAATTGTTAAATGCTATAGCATGTGCTATAATTATATACTGTGGAGGTGTGTTTATGAGTTTTGGTGATATTGTTAAAGCCGTTCGAATGTACTTGGGAATTACACAAGAACAACTTGCTCGTGATCTTAATATCAGCTTTTCGACAATTAACAGATGGGAGAACGGCCGCACCATCCCCAGCAGGCTGGCAAAAATGCGTTTTGTTGAATACTGTTTGCAAAGAAATGTTGATAATGCCATCATTGCAGAACTGAAAGACTTATAGTGATAAAGGCGACAGGGAGATTTTTCGGAAAGGGGAAAGAAGATGGCAAGAGGTGATTTGCTCAAGAAGCTGTTCAGCAGCTTCAAGCATGAAGATAAAGATGGCTTTTACAAGACAGCAAATGAAATAATCGAAGATGAACGGAAGAAAAATCATGGGATACTGGCGGATGAATTAAGGATGATTTTGTTCAATGGAAACTCTACGTATAAGTACACGTTTAACAAGATCAAGCCGGTTATTCCCAAAGATGCGGATAAGGATGTCTCTCTCATTGAGGTTGTTTACCCTGATAAATTTTTTTCTGACCTGGTACTGCCGCAAGAAAAGAAGCGAGTCCTGGAATCAATCGTCCGGGAATTCCGGAACTGGGATATTCTTGTCAGCAACGGAGTCTTCCCGAGCAGAAAGGTACTTTTTTATGGACCGCCCGGTTGCGGAAAGACCATAACTGCTCATGCAATTGCTTGTGAGTTGGGTATACCCTTGCTGTATGTCAGGTTTGACGCAGTTGTTTCCTCATTCCTCGGAGAAACAGCGAGCAACATCCGCAAAGTATTTGATTATGCAAGAA
>JAIMAZ010000056.1 GCA_023511695.1 Ignavibacterium sp. | reverse complement strand
GTATATTTTCAACCGACTTCTCAAATTCCTGCTGAGTTAAAACTTGTCCAATCAGAAAACTGAATGAAGAGCGCAGGAAGTTAATATCAGAACTGTCTACATCAATAAAATGAATGGAAGAAATTTCGGTGGGTTTATCTTCTTTTAAGTCAATAAAAATCTTTACTGAATTTGAATCAAGTGTATCGGTTTCAACTTTAGTAATTTCAAAAAGATGAAACCCGTTCAGAACCAGATTTTTTGAAATACGATTTTTGATTGTGTCTTTAATTCCCGGAAAGGTTCTTTGATTCGTATTTATTCCAATCCAGTTTAAATACTGATTTCTGTCAAAGAATTTGTTCCCCTGAATTTCAATTGATTTGATTACAGTATTCTGCGCTGAAAGATTTGGAATTATTGTAATAAAGAATAGTAAAAATATTTTATTCCTGATGCGGACTATCATCTATTATTTTCATTTTCTTGCCGATTGGTTCGATCTTCACTTTTTCTTTTAGTGAAATAATATCATCAACTGCAACCTGACATACTTCAAATGATTCGGCATTTAATGCACCACATGCTGTTGCAAACTTTAGTGAATCTTCAAATACAAATCCTTTTCTCCAGGCATAAATAATCGCGGCAACAAAAGCATCGCCGCTTCCTGTAGAATCAATTGAATTTATTTTTGGCGGAAAAATTTTATAACGATAATCGAAGTTCTGTGCGTAGAATTCATTTCCATCATTAGTAAGAAATGCTCTTTTAATTCCTTTATGATAAAGATTGTTCAGAAAATCTATAATTTGTTTTTCGTTCTGAAGTTTGATGTTCAGAGATTCTTCAACTTCAGTGAAATTATTATGCATAATAGTCGGTGAAGAATTAATAACCTCATCAAAATTATTTCCGTAGAAATCGCATACGGAAATCTTATCTAGCTCATTGGCTAATTTTATAGTAAAAGGGATCAGTTCATCAGCAATGGGTGAAGGTGAACTTCCTGAAATAACAACCATCTCACAATTTAGAATCATCTTTTCAATTCGTGATTTCATTTCGGTAACTTCTTTATCAGTAACTGTGGGATTTTCAGAAAAGAATGAGGTAACTTTTTTATCATTTTGTGATATGATCACTGCAGCTTGTCTTGTTTCAGCTTCGATATGTACTGAGGTGAATTGTAATTCTTCTTTTTTTAGGCAGTCACGAAGAATTTTTCCGTCATTTCCGCCGGAGAAAAATAAATTGTAAGAATCAATTCCAAACTTCTTTAACTGACGCGAAACATTTAATCCTTTTCCACCTGCGTGAAAAAATACTTTACCGTTTCTGTTTACTCTACCTTCAATAACGGAAGGATAATAAAATCTTCTCTCAAGAAGAGGATTGAGTGTGATAATTAAAATCATAAAATCAAATTGATTGTGCAGCTATATAAATTAAAATCACGAATCAATAGCGATATCTGAATAAATCGCCGGTTAAAGGAGTAATCAAACGATAATCGCCAAAGCCGGTTTGATCAAGAAAGATAAAGCTTCGGTTCAATTCATAATATTCCCAAATTTCATAAGGTTTAGAGTTGTATTCAAAAGGATGACGATCAATATTGTTTGGTGCTCCGAGAATTATATAAACCATTCCTCTGTCTGTTCTCCAACCTTCATTGTAGTTTGAGAAATTATCATTGGCAAAGGCAACTCTTCTGAAATATTCATTGAACACTTCATTCTCTTCATTGTTTGGAGATGGATCTTTCTTCTTCCAGAATTCCAAAAAGTTTTTCAGCTTCTCTTCATTGGTTTTTGAATCTTTCAATTTACTCAGTTCATCAGGTGTGGCTATGTAAACCATCTGTGAAATTGCTTTGTCTATATCTGTTACACTACCTGGCAAACCAATCCAACGGGAGAAAAATGATTTGTTCAAAGAAGTTATTGTTTTAAAGTTCTCATCTTTCAGCGTAACTCTCAGAATGAATGTTCCTAAATCAAGCCGAAGATCATCAAGTGATTCTACAATCTGATTTTTCCCGAATGTAATATCTTTAAGCACGGATTTTTTGTACAACACTTTGGAATCTTTATCCAAAATCTCGTAATCAACTGTGCAATTCTTTTGGGAACTATCAGAGGAATAAATTTCATAGAAGAACTGCAATCCGCCAACAGATAATGTAATATTTCTCGGAATGTTTGGCATTACCATATTGTTCTTCACTTCTGAACGGGTTACAAGCAGAATATCACTGATGTCAAGATCAGGATTAAATTCTCTTACGCGAAAATTATTTTCGGATTTGATTTCCTTTTTCGAATCGTTATCAATTACAGCTGTTCTGAAAAAATAATTTCCGGGTTTAAGTTCAAACGATCTGAAACCAACATTATAATTCAATTTGGAAGTTGTTTGTGCAAAATCAATAACATTAATTGCTTCATTCCAGGTTTTTTCAACTATAAGTTTATCTTTTGATTCGTCAAAAACAGAAACTACAACGGAATATTTTGCAGTAAAACCCTGACCGGTTTTTATAAATTGTAAACTCTTGTACGGCACCTGAATATAAACATCAACCTTTGTCATTCCTGGTTTTTCTGATCTGAAGTTCAGAAAATCCTGATGGAAGAAAGCATCGTAGGAATGTTTAAAATTTTTCTCGTAATTCTGGTCTTGCGCAGATACTAAAAAACTAAAACAGAACAGCAGATAAATTATGGATTTCATTTTTAATTCTCCTCTCTTATAATAACATCCCCAAATAAGTCATATTCATCGTAGTCAGTGATTTTAACATCATAAAAATTACCTGGTTTTAACTTTTTATCAGATTTGAAAAGAACTTCGCCGTCAACTTCAGGTGCATCTCTGTAAGACCTTCCAACATAGTATTCCGATTCTTTAGACTCCAAAAGTACTTTTAATGTTTTGCCAACAAATGATTGATTTTTTTCAAGCGAAATCTGACTTTGAACTTCCATCAATATTTCTTTTCGTCTTTCTTTTTCTTCTTTGGATATCGGATCTCCAAGAATAAAACTGCTTGTATTTTCTTCTACACTAAAAGTAAAAGCTCCAACGCGGTCAAATTTAATTTCTTTTACAAAATCAACTAACTGTTGAAAATCTTTCTCAGTTTCATTTGGATAACCTACTATAAAAGTCGTTCTTAATGTAATATCGGGAATTGTTTTTCTCAATTTATAAAGCAGGTTGTAAGTTTGTTTTGAAGTAACTCCGCGACGCATTGATTTCAGAACATCATCAGAAATATGCTGAAGGGGAATATCTAAATATTTAAGAATTTTTGGATTGTTAGCAATAATTTCAATAACATCATCAGGGAAATGCGAAGGATAAGCATACATAAGTCTTATCCATTCAATCTTTTTTATCTCACTAAGTTTCGTAAGAAGTTCAGAAAGATTTTTTTTGCCGTAAATATCTTTCCCGTAGTCAGTTGTGTCCTGAGCAATAAGTATTAGTTCTTTAGTACCGATTGAAGCAAGAAATTCAGCTTCTTCAATTAGTGATTCCAAAGGTTTAGAATGATGTTTACCGCGCATCAAAGGTATTGCACAGAATGAACAGGGATGATCGCAACCTTCAGATATTTTCAGATAAGCAGTGTGTGAAGGTGTTGAAAGTAATCTTTCACCGAGTAATTCATACTTAAATTTTCCGCCAAGCTCTTTGATAATTTCTTCATATTTCTCTGTACCGAAATAAACATCAACTTCAGGAATTTCATTTTTCAAATCATTCATATATCGTTCTGACAAACAACCGGCGACTATTAATTTTTTAAGTTTACCAGAATTTTTCAGAGCAACTGCCTGAAGAATAGTATTGATAGATTCTTCCTTTGCTGCTTCAATAAATCCACAGGTATTGATGATAACTGTATCAGCTTTATTCGGGTCATCAATCATTGGAATATCATTAAGCTGAATTTGTCGCATCAATCTTTCAGAATCAACTGTATTCTTAGAGCAACCAAGTGTAATTACTGAAACTTTTTCTTTTCTTTTCATTTTCCAAAATAATGAAGATAGTAATAAATGAACGGTGCACTGAATAATAATGAATCAAATCTATCGAATATTCCACCGTGACCGGGAATTAAATTTGATGAATCTTTTACTCCTGCATCTCTTTTCAAAAGTGATTGAACCAAATCTCCGATTTGTCCGAAAACTCCGATAATAATTCCCAAAGCAATTGCGGTATTCATTGATAAAAAATTCACAAAAATCTTCTGAAATAATATCATACTTAGAATTGCAAACAAAAATCCAAAAATTGCACCTTCCCAACTTTTTTTAGGACTAACTCTAGGAAACAACTTATGCTTACTCAGAGCAGTTCCAAAGAAAAATGCAGCTGAGTCACAAATCCAGATTGTACCGAGTATGGAGAAAATTAAAAATGCTCCTCGTGTATAAAGCTCATCAACCTTAGGATAAAATTCTCTTATTGCAATAAGACTGGTTCCCATCAAAGCAAAGTATAAAAATCCAAAAGTTGTAAAACTTAAATTCAACAAAGCTGATTCTTTATTTCGGAATAATTCGATTACTAACAGAAGAAGAAACCATAGAATCAATAGGACCTTGAAATCAACAAAAGGTTTGAATTGATTCATCAGAATCAAAATCAACCCAAACAAACCAATTGGTAAATTAACAAATGCTGACTTAGATTTACTAAAAGAGCTAAACTCGTGAAATGCCAAGAGTGAAATAGCAATCACAAAAATTGTAAAGTACCCTCCTCCCAAGTATGAAACTCCTAATATTAAAGGAATTGCAATTACAGATACAATAATTCTGATTGCAGTATTACTAAGCTTCATCTTCCTCGTCTTCAGATTCAAGATTTTTTTTAAATTCATTCAAGAAAGTCACCGCATTATCTGCGTCTTCTTTCTTAACCAGAAGCTTTATGATTGATAAATCTCCAGGAGCAGGAAAACTGCTGTCTTTCTGTGAAAGAATCATAACAGAAATGCCGGCACTTTCTAGATTTCCTTTTAGCATTTCTGCTTCATAATCGAATGAAGTTGTGTAAACCACAACCCAATCAGCTTCATTAAGCACAACTTCGGGAGGAAGCTCATCTACTAAATCTTCTCCACAATCAGGACATTTAGTGATGCCATTTACATATTCGTATTTACAATTCGGGCAAACCGGCATAAGTCCTCCTATGTTAATTGTTTTTGAGAATAATATTTTTTTATCATTGCAACAAGCAAAATAAATACAACGGCTAAAGAAATTGTAACCAAAGTATAAAATCCTAAATCTTCACCAGATTTTGCCGAAACATCTGACTTAATAAGTTCTTCACTACCAATTATATAGTAAAGCATAACTGCAGTAAAGTTATTCAGAAAATGTAACAGTACTGGTATTAATAAAGTTTTCGAAGTGTAAGCAGCAAAACCAAAATAAAATCCCAGCACAGCAAGGGGAATTAAACCATAAGGATTAAAATGATAAAGACTAAAAAATACTGCAGTAAGAAAAGCAGCAATAAAAGGTTTTATCTTCAGCTCAAAACTTCTCTGAATAAATCCACGAAACATTATTTCTTCAGAAACAGCAGGAACAACTGCTACAACCAGAACTACAAGTAAAAGTTCCGGAATACTTGATGCGCGAAGCAGATTCCCATAGGTTTTATCTACCAATTCATTAAGCGAATCGAAAAAACTTTTTAATGTGTTAATTGATTCAGAGTGTTTAGCCCAAACTTCAATGTAATAATTCTGAATGTATAAATAGCTCTGTAACAGAGGTGTAAGAATTCCGATTCCAACAACGAACAAAATAATCTCAGTCCAATCAGGAATTCGCAACCGGATTATCTTACCAACATCTTCATAAATTAATTTAGAAAAGATAAGTGCTGGTAGAAGAATAAACAGAATCTGTCCAGCCATTGTCATCAAACGAAGACCATTTATTGGAGCTTTATCAAGGTCAAATCCAAAAACGATTAAGGATAGAAGTCCTCCAACAAACTGATAAAGGAAAAACCCGCCAACTAATCCAATAAATGCTGCAGCAATTGGCGAAATGTTTGATTTAATTTTTTCGCTGTCATCATTTTGTTGATTAGAATCGTTTGGATTTTGAAAATCCGGATTTTGATTTAATTCATCATTCATTTTTTTAAGAATATAGATTTATTACAATCAAAGTTAAAGATAAGCTGTTGTTTACTCAAATCTAAAAAAGAAAAGAAGCCGAAGCTTCTTTTCTGAATAAACTTTTTTTTAAAAAAAGCAATTATTTTCTTTTGGCTTTCAATGGGCCGGCAAGCCCTTCGTAAGAAGTTAAGTCAGCATCAATTGCACCGACTACAACTTTTGTTTTTACTCTAACAGGCATTTTAATATCATCATCAGTAAGCCAAATAACAATGTTTCCTTCGCTCTTAAACAAACCACCTTCCTGCACAAGTGGTTCAACAATTATACAATCAAATTTTCCTGCAGCAACTTCAATTGTTTCCTTTCCGTGATAAACAACATCCAAATCATAAACTTTATCTTTATAAAAATTCTGTAAGTGAATTTTATCTCCTTTTTTAAGATTTGAATAATCCAATGTTCTTGCAAAATAAAATGCTGAGACTATATCGTGAACATACTTGGGAATATCATACTCGCCTTCTGTGGTTTTAGCTTTTCCTTTGCGTTGATCGAAGAAAGCTGAAAAGTCCCGTGAATATTTTCCTTCTCTGATATGCTGTTCAAATCGCCAGGGAAAAAGACCTTCAACATCTATATAAGTTTCATAACGATCGCGAACTTTATAAAAAATATCAAAGCTTGGAACTGAGTTAACTTCGAATGTTACATGATAAGCATCTCTTCCGGATATTCTTTTAATTTTCGGAATTTGCATCGTTGCAATTCCTGCAGTAACAAATCCATATTTCACATCGAAGGTTAGTTTTTCACCTTCCTTGAATGCTTTATTTGGCAATTTCCTGAATTCATCTCCGGATAAAGATGCGAGTATTGTTGTTTGTAATATCAATATTAAGATTAAGGATAATTTAGATTTCATTTTCATTCTCCATTTAGGTTTTCAAGAACTTTTATAATATCATTAAAAACACTGGAAACATTTATACTGTTCATGCAATTAAGCTCTGCACATTGTTCAACAGTACAATCTTTACATTCAATTTCAGGTTCATAAATAAATTTCTTTTCTGTATAAGGTCCCCATCTCTTAGCTGAACAGACTTTAACTTTAGGATAAAATCCAAATGTATATTTACCTAAAGCTGCAGATATATGAATCGGACCAGTTGAATTTGCAACAAGCAGCGAGCTTTTACTTATCAGAGCAATCAGTTCTTCAAGATTCAGTTTACCAGCAAGATTAAAAACGAATTCATTCAATGTGAGCTTATTGCAAATTTCTTTTTCATTTTCTGAACCGGTAATAACAACTTTAATATTTTTATCCGAAAGCATTTTAACCAGTTCAATGAATTTTTCAATTGGTAAATCTACGGCACTACCACCACTTCCCGGATGAACAATCACAAATTTTTCTTCTTTGTTTATTCCGAGAGAACTGAGCAGACTTTCAACTTTTTTCAAAGAGCTTTTATTTACATCGAGATCAAACGAAACATTATTTGTGCCACCAATGTGGTGAATACCTAATTGAGATAACAGACTTAAATTATACTCTAATTCGTGTTTAAAAGCATCTTTTCTATGTTCATAAACTTTTCTATTGAACAGAAAAGAATACAACCTGTAACCACTTCCTACACGATATTTAATTCTTGAAAGATATACTATCAATGCAATTTTGAAAGTCGGATAAACTACAATAGCTGTATCAAAATTTTTCTGCTTTAACTGTTTAACATTTTTCGCTATTAAAATCCTTGATGATTCTTCTTTGAGAATTATTACTTCATCAATAAAGTGATTATTCTCAACTAAAGCTTTTGTGTATGCTCTGACCAGAAATGTTACTTTTGCATTTGGATAATGTTGTTTGATTATTCTTGCAAGTGGTAATGATAAAACTACATCACCAATTCTATCGGTTCTTACAATTAAAATATTTCGTGGTTTAATCTTCATCTTGAAAGATATTTACTATTCTTAATAAAAAATCTCCATGGTAATTCAGTCGATTTGGAAATACCAATTCTTTTTGAAATTCCTATTTGAGATTTTTTTAATGACGGCATATCAATAATATAAACTTTACTACCTGTCAAATCTAAACCAGAATGAGTTCTATCAAAAGAAAATGCCTGACAAATTTTTCCTGGTCCATTTGTGAGATTTATAAGTTGCTTTTCATCAATTTTTCTTTTTCCAAATCTTCGCAGCGCCATTGTTTGAATTCCTTCAAGTGGTTCAATTGCACGGATAAGCACTGCTGCACCGTAATCCTCTTCTCCCGTAACAACATTACAACAATGATGAACACCGTAAGTGAAGTAAACATAAAAATAACCGCCTTCACGGAACATCACTTCATTTCTTTTTGTCTTTCCCTTGAATGAGTGAGATGCTTCATCAATTCTGCCATCATAAGCTTCTACTTCAACAATTTTTCCGGCAATAATTTTTCTTCCTTCATGTTTAACAATGATTTTACCTAATAAATCTTTTGCTACTTTCAGAACCGGCCTTTTATAAAATTTTCTTGGAAGTTTTTTGGTTGTAGGAAGATTCTTCATTTCGAAGTAATTGTGGTAAAAGAAATTTATACCTGATCAGTTTCGAGTTTTAATTTTAACTCACCGATTTTCGAATCGAAATAATGTGACTTCTCAGGCATTTTCTTTTTAAGTTTTTCGTAAATTCTAATAGCTTCCTGATATTCCCTTTGATTAACATAAATCTTTGCAAGTGTTTCAGAAATTATCATACTATCGTCAATCATTGTAATGGGGGTATTTTCAGAAATTGTTATATCTGAATCAATAAGAACATCTTCAGCTTCTTTTAATTCTTCAGCTATTTTCTTAACCGTATCAGTTAAAAAAATTGAGGTTAAATCTTTTTCTTCCGTCTTATTCTCAGCACTTACTTCAGGTTTGTTTCCAACGTCATAAAAAACATTTTGCTTTTTTATTGCTTCAATTTCTCTGAGATAAAAATCGTATGTCTTTGGTGAGTGGATTAATTCACTGCCTTTTTTCAGGAACTTAATTGCCTGAGAATAATTTCCCAACGCAGTATGAGCTTTTGCAATCAGAAAAATAGCTACCGGATGATCAGGATAATGAATTAGACCGGCGTTGAGAATTATTAGTGCTTCCTGAGGATTATTTTTTTCGAGATGAATATTTGCCATCCGAACAAAAAGAGGAGTCTGTTTATTGTACTCATAAATCAGACTCACCTTTTCATTAAATATTTCGGATGAACTTTTTAACATTTATTTTTTATTTGAAGCGTATGCGTGTTTAATTGATGTAATTGAAACAAATGCAAATCCCAAAAAGAACAACAGCTGAAACGGAATAGCTGCAAGTTCCATAAAGTAAATTGATGAAAGAACACCTATCAAACAATATACTGCAAGAAGTGCTTCAACAATAACTGAGAATCCAACTTTTCGGGTAAGATATTTTTTACCCATCCAGGAATCTTTTTCGCTTTCCAGTTTAAACTTAGGAGTTCTTACAAACTCACTTTTTCTATTTAGTAATCCTTCAATAACAGCACGCGAATTATTTACTGCAAATCCCATACTGCCTGCCATAAACAGCGGAAACAAAACAATCTTCTTTCTCCAATCGGTTCTTATATCTTTCTGAGCATACATATAAAACAAGAATGAACTTATAAATGCAAGAACAAAGATTGACATAATTGCAAAATATGCTTCGTGTGAACCACTGTTTTTAATAAAGATTAAAGGAACATTTAATATCGCAGCCAGAAGTATAAATGGAAATACAAGATTATTGGTTAAATGAAATGTTGATTGCAATTTAACTCGAAGTGGAATATCTGATTTCCAAACCAGTGGAAGAATTTTCTTGGCTGTTTCTACAGCACCTTTAGTCCATCTGAACTGCTGGGATTTAAGCGCATTAATCTCAGATGGAAGTTCTGCAGGAGAAGTAAAGTCTTTTAAGAAAACAAATCTCCACCCTTTTAGCTGAGCTCTGTAACTAAGATCAAGATCTTCGGTGAGAGTATCTGCATGCCAGTTACCTGCATCTTCAATACAAGATTTTCTCCAGATACCGCCTGTTCCGTTAAAGTTGATAAAGAATCCAGCTTTATTTCTGACAGTTTGTTCAATCACAAAGTGACCATCCAGAGCTAATGCTTGTGCTTTAGTAAGAATTGAATAATCACCATTGAGATGTTCCCAACGGGTTTGAACCAAACCAACTTTTTCATCAGTAAAAAATGAAAGAGTTTTTTTCAGAAAATCCTTATGAGGAATAAAGTCAGCATCAAAGATTGCAACGAATTCACCTTTAGCTCTTTCAAGTCCGTATTTCAAAGCACCGGCTTTGAAACCTTCTCTTGTTCCTCTTCTGATATGTTTAATATCAAATCCCTCAGCTTGTTTCTGTTTAACAATATTAGCAACAATTTCAGTTGTTTCATCGGTTGAATCATCAAGCACCTGAATTTCCAGTTTATCCTTTGGATATTCAATTTCACAAGTTGCTTTAATGAGTCTTTCTGCAACATAGAGTTCATTGTATAATGGTAACTGAATAGTTACTGTAGCATTTTCATCAATTTGTGGATTGGGAACAGGATTATTGTCTCTGTACTTTTTATGATAGTACAGCATAATAAATCCGTGTAAACCAAACACAAATAGAATTGTTAACGAAAGAAAATAGCCAATTAAAACTATATCATCCATATTTTTTCTTCTCCTTTTATTTTACCAACCTGAAACAGTTTCCAGTAAGATATCTTCTGTTAGTTGATCAAGAACTTTTTCAATTGCATTATTTCTGTCTGATAAACTTCCTCCCTGAGGATAATCCTCATAAGAAGTGAAAGTCTTATCAAAAACATTAACCTTTTTTACTAAGTCTCTGTAAGATGCTTTTACACCAATTGTGATGCGCCTTGAAGTAACATTTTCACCTGCCGAGACTATTGCAGGAGCATCATTAAACGAAACAACAGTACATTCAAGAATTGCATCAGCGTTAACTCTGTCAGTTACTTGTAAAGAATTATCGTCAACAAATTTTTGAATCAGTTTTTGTGTTAATGATTCCCTCAATCCGATTTCAGCAGAACCACTTTTATCATCAGCAATTGGTATTGCAATCGTATTCAAATGATTAGGAACTGAAGCTCCGGTAAATGAATACGAACAACACGCAGTAAAATTAAGCACAACTGTTAAAGCAATCAATAAGAATAATAATGAGAATTTTTTAAGATTGATTTTCAGCATATTATTGAATCTCATACTCTTTCAGCTTTCGATACAAAGTTCGTTCACTGATATTAAGTAACTTAGCTGCCTTTCTTTTACTTCCGCGGGTTTTTTCCAATGCTCTCTTTATTGCTTCTTTCTCTAATTCATCAAGAGAAATTATTTCATCCAAATCAGGAGATTTATGCGATTTAATATCATTATTCTGTTTGAGAACTATATCTTTTAGTTCCAATATATCTTTTTTCAATTCAAATAAAGCTCTGTAAATAAGCTCTCTGTCAACATCTTCCGGAGACTTTCTTAAAAAAACAGGAAGATTTCTGTTATCATCGTGCACTTCAACTTCAGGCATTAAATGATAAAAAGCTTCGGCAGTAAGATCCGTTCCGGGATGAAGGGCAACTGCAGTTTCAATAGTGTTTTTCAATTCTCTTATATTACCTGGCCAATGATATTCGAGTAATATATCCAAAGCATCGTCAGTAATCTTTGGAACAGGAATTTTATTAGCTTCACAAAATGATTTCAGGAAATGATTAGCAAGAAGTTCAATATCAACTTTTCTGTTACGAAGCGGCGGAATGTGCAGAGTTACTGCTTTTAATCTGAAATATAAATCTTCTCTGAATCTTCGGGCTTCAACTTCTTTTTGCAAATCTTTATTGGTAGCCGCTATAATTCGAACATCAACTTTTGTAACTGTTTCAGCACCAATTCTCATAAATTCCTGAGTTTCAATTGCCCTTAGTAATT
>JAIMAZ010000055.1 GCA_023511695.1 Ignavibacterium sp. | reverse complement strand
TCGTAACTGCCAATCTTTTGTTTATAGTTTCCAATTAAAATTTTACTGTTCAATTGGTAGCAGAATCAGTATTATTAAATCCAATTACATTGTCGATCTTTTCAATCAAAGGTTTAATGCTTTCCTCAGCTTTTAATTTTAAATGTTTTTCTCTCTCGGCTTTTTCTTTCCTTAAATCTTCAATTCTTCTTTTATAATATTCAATCCTCTCATTAAAATTTTCTGTAATTGATTTTTCTTTTCTGGCAGCTTCTTTCTTCAATAAATCAATGCTTAATTCTTTTTCTTTCTTCAATTCATTAATTTTTCTTTTAAGATTTTGTTTATAAGTAGCTTTCTCAGCAAGAACGAAAACTGATATTCCGGTTGCAACAAATACTCCGAAAATAAATGTTATCGAAGTCCACTTGGCGCCTGTTATCAGTATTGAGCTGAACATTTCATAAAATTCCATTGAGCTTATATGCGAATTGTTGAAATAACCTGCAATCGCACCTATAATGAACACTATCACAGATACAATCAAGTTGTAAATCATTGCATTATTAAAAGCTACCGTTGGATTAAACTTATCCAGTTCGTGTGCGTGAGCAAGATTGTACTCGGTTTCCTGAATTGCGCTTGTGGTATATTCTTCTACTGCTTTTATAGATGCGGCTAATTTTTTCTGCAAGTCTTCTTTTGATTCTACTATCTCTTTTTCAAGATGTTCTTTTGATTTTATTGAATCTTCAATTATTTCATCATAAGCTTTTAATTCCTGGTAACAATTCTCTAATGATTTCTCTCTGATTAATGTTTTCAGTTTTTCTACAGATGAAGTAAATTTTTTCTCTACCTCAGGCAAAATCATTTTGAAAAGTGGTGAGGAAATGTTCTTCTGCTCAAGGAAAATATATTTGAGAAAATTCAGATTGTTTTTTAATTCCTGGTCGTAGTAATCGTCGTATCTCAGATTTAAGATATTGTTCAACTTCTTTTCTAAAATTTCTCCTGATATCTGATGGCTCAGGCTGATAGTTATTAACTTTTCGAGAACCGAACCAATCGGCGCAAATTCATTTGAGACAAAAAAATACGGTGTTAAAGGATTAGTAATACAGTAATCAAATATCAAAGCATTACATTCATCCAGGGCATATTTTAGGCGCTCTAAATCAAGCTTAAATAATTTTTCCGTAAGATGATTTGCCTGATCAACATCATTTAACAAAAGGGAATTTTGCAGTAGATAATATCTCGCTGTTACACCGAATGGGTTTACATCAATCGCCGCATTCAGATACTCCATTGCTGAATCATACTGGGCAATTTTCTGATGCGCATAAGCAGAGTATAGATTCAGATAATAAGAAAGTTCCTGTTTGGATTTTTGTGACAGTTCAAGATTAACAAGCATTGATTCTGCTTTTTTCAGCTCTTCAAGTGCAAGCAAAGGATCAGGATTTTTCACACCGTAAAGAAATACTATTGCTTTATAAAAAGGAACAAAGAAATGATTAATCCCATAAAAAGATTTTACTGTTCCAAGAAACAGATTAACATTTATTTCTCTTTTTTGATTGTCTTCACTGGTAAAAACCTTATAAAAATATTTTTTGAGATTTAGATGTTTTATCTTAAAAAGTGAAAGCTTTTCCTTTAATTCGTTCTCATAAGCAAGCACTGATGGATTATCAAACATCCAAAGAATATAAGTCTGATTCTCAGGGACAAAAAGCTCTCCTAGATTTACCGGCAATTGAAGTGAAAAGAACTTTTTAAAATCATTTAGTTTTTCATTGAAAGATTTCTTTCTGTTGAGATAAAAATCGAAATAATTTTTTTTCATTCGATTAAAGTCAATCAGAAGATCAACCTTCCGGTCCTCATTCAGATTCAGATCAAATGTGGTTTTCTCTTCTTTCATCTTTTCTCGAATATTTTATCCCCAAGTATTATCGAATTTTTTCCAATTTCTTTAAGAGAATTTATCATCAAAAATTATTCGGACTCCAGCTCTCTTAATAATTCAACACTAACATCTGCAATGAAGAACATTGTAGAATATTATTCACAAAAACAATATTGTGCAGTTAATACACATTGAAACGCCTCTTAAACGATTAAAAGTGAATTTTTTTTGTGGAATACATTTTGGCAAATCCGGAATAAAAAAATTTTTATGAAAGTAGTAGCATTCTTACCAGCAAAAGGTTCGAGTAATCGGATTCCAAACAAAAATACAATGTTGTTGGATGGAGAACCTTTATTTCTTCGCAGTTTGAAAAAACTGATGAGCATATCATTAATAGATGAGGTTTTTCTTGACACTGAATCTCACGAAATAATTGATCTTGCTTCCGAAGTAAAATGTAATATTCTTAAGCGCGATGCTTCACTCGCATCAAACAAAACCGATGGTAATTTGCTGTTCTATAATGAAGTTCAACATTCAGATGCAGATATTTGCGTTCAGCTGCTTTGCACAAGTCCTTTTATCAAACCTTCAACAATTGAAAAAGGAATCAAAATTTTACTTGATAACTCAGAGTATGATTCTGTTGTTGCCATCAGAAAAGAAAAACAATATTTATGGAAAGACGGACGACCAGTTTATAATATTCATCATATTCCAAACAGTGTTGATCTTGAAGATACAATTATTGAATCAATGGGATTGTATATTGTCAGAAGAGATGTTGCCCTTCAATTAAAAAGACGAATTGGTGATAATCCATTTTTGCTAGAAATTGATCCTACTGAAAGTATTGATGTAAACTGGCCTGAAGATTTTGAACTCGCGAACCTGATTGCAATCGGACTTCGTGAACAAGAGCGGAGATTATTTAACAATCTAAAACTGCTTCTTTCGAGTGCTTTACTTTCAGACATTCTTGACGACTTAAATCTTAACGGCGTACTTTCAAGTAAATTTTCACTTAACTTACCAGATGCAAAAGTACTTGGCAGAGCAAAAACATTGCAAATTGATCTTTGTCCTGACGATGAAGACTTTAAAAGAATTTACGATAGTTTGAATCTTTATGACCATATTGTTAACAATGATGTAATTGTAGTCGCGAACAAAATTCCGGATTATGCGTTCTTTGGTGAACTGAATGCAAATCTTGCTTTGAGAGCCGGAGCATCCGCAGCCATTATTGATGGAGTTACAAGAGATACCCGGGAAACTTCAGATATGGGCTTTCCGGTTTTTTCAAAAGGAAATTATTGTAAGGATACACGAAAGCGTGGAATTGTAACTTCAAAAAATAAAACAGTTGTTATTGATGGAATAAGTATTCACAAAGATGATTTGATTTTTGGTGACAGAGATGGAATTGTCGTTATACCAAGAAAATATGAAAATCAGATTATTGAAACTGCCTTTCAAAAACTTAAGAATGAAAAACATATTCTGATTGATGTTGCCAAAGGTGTTCATACCAGCGAATTAGTTCAAAAATATGGATTATTCTGATGACCAATAAAAATAAAAAAGCCTGTATCATTTGCACTTTCTTACCACTTAATGAAGAGTACAAGAATCTGTGGAATAGAATTTCAGATTTGTTATCTAAAAAAGGTTTTGAATTGGTGCTACTAACCTCTTCTGAAGGCTTTGATGGATTAAATTTTCCGGTAATACATATTCCTTTTTCTCTGAAAGGATTTGGTGAAGAATTTCGATTCAAAATTTATACTGAACAGAATTTCACAGAAGATGATTTTCATCTGATTGAAAGAGATATTTTCTGGAATAATGATTCGTTGGATAATTATGATAAGTATGTTACTGGATTTATTTACTGCAAAGAATTTTACAAACAATTAATAAAATCTATCAATCCTTCAATTGTTTTTATTTGGGGAAATCTCTTACCTCAGTCTTTGATTTTTAAAAGCTTATTAGAGAAATCAAACATTCCTTCTTATTACCTTGAAAGAGGATTTTTCACCGGCACATTAATGATCGAAGATGTTCTGAACAAAGAATTGAATTTAATTGCATCAGAATTCAATTCGCTAAACTATGATTCTGGATTTGATGGTTACAAAAAATTAAGGGAATATTACTTCAGCAGTATAAATTCAAAATATCCGGAAAATCACAATGTTGATTTAGAAAAATTAATTCTTGATAGAAAAGAAAATGGATTCAGAATCATAACATTTTATGGAACACACGACACTGCTTATTTCCCTTCAGAGCAAAGCTATTCAAAAGAAGTATCTGTAATTTTTAAGTACACTACTGAAGCAGTTAGATTTCTTTCTGAAGAAATTAGCAAGCTGTCGGACACACTACTTATTATAAAACCACATCCAAATGATAAAAATGATTATTCTGTTTTTGAAAGTGAAAATGTATTTGTTACAAAAAATTTTTATAACAAAAGATTAATTGAGTTAAGTGACTTAGTCATTGTAGGTAATTCAACAATTCAATACGAAGTTCTGTTAGCTGAAAAACCAGTAATGCTGATTGCTAAAAGTGCTATCTACAATTTCAATGCAACTTACAACCCGAATTCTAAAGTAGATTTTTTAAATAAATTAAATGAAGCGCTGAACAGAAGAAACTTTGAGGATAAACTTTTAAACGCAAAAATATTTTTTGAATCACTTCTCAACAGTAAAACATACTTCTATACAAATCAAGATGTTGGAAGAGGTTTGGATGAGCTTATAGAATTTGTAACAGCAAACTCTGGGAATGTTTTGCCATTTAACAAACTTTCAGAAAGATTATTTGATTTTAAGTCGACGATTACTCTACATAAACAAATTAAAGACTTTAAAGAAGGACTCAACTTCAAATTGGTTGTAACGGACCACTTAATAAAAAATAAATTTATTGATGCGAAAAAAATCGAGCTGGAAAGAAAACTCACTGAATATTTTAGCTACTTACAAAACTATCAGCAGCAAAATTTGATTTTACAAGCTGAAGCATTAATTGAATCGAATTCATTCGAGGAAGCTAAAACATTATTAAATAAAGCAGTCGAAATTCCTAAATACAAAATAGATGCTTACAATGATCTGGCTTATATTGAAATCATTCAGGAAAATTATTCAGAAGCATTTAATCATATCTTAAATGTGTTACGAAGTAATCCTAATGATGAAGTTGCAATTAACAATCTGAATTATTTGATTGAAAACAATGTTCTTGAAAATTCATTTGTAAATAATCAGCTCAAAAAGTTATTGCGTGCAGAATTGAATATTAAAAACATTTCTTCATTTGAAGAATTTGTTAATTATGAACAGTCAATGCGTCAGACTTATAAAGATAGACAGGAATTTGAGCAAGGTTTAATTCCAAACGATACAAATAACTTTTACTACAAAGGTTATTGTATAGTCTGTGAAGATTTTGTTCCCTTTCATGTTGATTTCTGGAATGCTTACAATATTGATGGAAAAAAAATTCCCAATTGGAGAGAAAGATTAGTATGTCCTTCTTGTGGCTTGAATAACAGAATGCGTTTGACATATCATTTAATTCAGGAACTCTTTCCTGATTTTTCCACTTCATCAGTTTACACCACAGAACAAACAACGAGTCTTTTTAACCTCCTCAGAAAAAATAATCCAAAACTAATTGGCAGTGAATATCTCGGAGATGATGTTCCAAAAGGTTCTGTTAATAGTTCCGGAATCAGAAATGAAGATTTTACAAATCTGACTTTTTCTGACAAACAATTTGATTATATAATTTCACTTGAAGTCCTTGAACATATTCCTGACTACAAGACAGCACTTCGAGAAAGTTTCAGAACCTTGAAATCAAATGGAAAGTTTTTATTCACTGTTCCATTTAACCGGAACTCAAAGGAAAATATTGTTCGTGCAAAGCTCAACGAAGATGGAACTATCAATCATATTTTACCACCAGAATATCACGGAGATCCATTAAACAGAATTCAGGGATGTTTGTGCTATTATCATTTTGGTTGGGAGTTGTTAGAGGATTTGATGAAAGTTGGATTTAAAGATGCCAGAGCAATTTTTACTTATTCAAAGGAATATGGCTATCTCGGCGGTGAACAAATATTTTTTATTGCAACAAAAGAGTAACAAACTATGTTTGATATAAATAATTTTTTAGAAGAGCTTCAAGACCTCTATAATACTGCAGATAGAGATACAACTATTGATTTTATTCTATCGCAATTAAATGATAATTCTCTGAATGATGATCAAAGAAATAAACTGAAATTTTATCTTGGCCGTGAATATTTTTTTCAAAACGATTTTGATAAAGCTGAAAAACTTTTTAATGAAATACTTAATGTTAAGGATTATGAATTTGGTACAAAGGTTTATCTCTCCGAAATATTATATATTAAAAATAAAATTTTAGATTCAGTTCTCCTGTTAAATGAAATTTATCAATCTAACCCAGAAAGAAAATATTTACTCGAAGTCATTTCAATTCGGATTTCAGAACTGAACAATTTCAAGCAATCAAAAAAATCTTTTCAGACGAATAACAATAAAGATCATTTACCTCTCATTTCAATCATTATACTTTGCTATAATAAATCAGAAATGACTAAGAAATGTTTGAAATTGTTGTTTGAAAATACTGACTATCCTAATTATGAAGTGATTGTTCTTGATAATGCTTCTGTTGATGATACACCTGAATTACTAATTAGTTACGGAAAGAAAATAAAATTTATTCGTGCAGAAAAAAATCTTGGCTTTGTTGATGGGAATAATTTTGCAACTGATTATGTTAATGGTGATTTCCTTGTTTTTCTTAACAATGATACAGAACCTCAGAAAGGTTGGTTAAAAACTCTGTACAGCACTTTTGAATACTATAAAGATGCCGGTGCTGCCGGTTCTAAGTTAATTTATCCAAACGGTAAATTGCAGGAAGCTGGCGGAGTAATTTTTAATGATGCAACAGGCTGGAATTACGGACGCGGCGATGATCCGAATGATTCAAAATATTCTTATTGTAAAGAAGTTGACTACTGCTCAGGTGCAGCATTGATGATAAGAAAAAGTTTGTTTGAAGAAATCGGAAAATTTGATAATCGCTTTGCTCCTGCATATTACGAGGATACTGATTTATGTTTCAGTGTCAGAAAATTTGGTTATAAAGTTTACTTCAATCCATTTTCAAAAGTAATTCATCACGAAGGCGCTACAGCAGGAACTGATCTGAACAGCGGATTTAAAAAGTTTCAGGTTGCCAATCATCCCAAATTTGTTGAGAAGTGGAAAGATGAACTTTCAAAGCAATATCCAAACAATCCAAAATTAAGATATAAGTTTTCCGATAGGAATAAAGGTAAACGAATTCTGATTATTGATGACATACCGCCATTGCCTGACAGGGCTGCAGGAGCTTTAAGACATTATCATACTCTAAATGAAATGCTGAGTCTTGGTTACAAAGTAACTTATGTTCATCTGATGGCCAAGCAGTATTTGGATGAAAGCGGAGTAAAATATTTAACAGAATTTAAAATGCGTGGAGTTGAGTTTATCTGGTTTAATTATGTATACTGGTATTCTTTCAGAGAAACTGATAATGCAAAATCATATATAAAAACACTTATCAATTCTCTTGAACTTAAAGAAAGAGATTTCGACTTTGTTTATATAGCCTTCTGGCATATAGCAGAATATTTTATTGATTTGATCAAATCGCAGATTCCTGATGTTCCCATCCTTATTGATACAATGGACATACATTATTTGCGGGAAATCAGACAGGCTGAATTAAGTAAAGATATGTCATTGATGACTAAAGCTCTGGAAAATAAAAGGCGTGAGTTGGCTGTTTATACAAAAGCTGATTGTATCACAACAGTTACAGAATCAGACAGAATTGAATTAAAAAAGCATCTGAACAATAAGCCGATTTTTATTTTAACAGATGTTCACAATGTTCGCAGCAATACACCATCTTTCAACGAAAGAAGAGATATAATATTTGTTGGAAACTTTAATCACAATCCGAATGAAGATGCTGTATTGTATTTCGTCAAAGAAATTTTTCCTTTGGTCAAAAAACAATTACCTGAAATCAAATTTTACATTGTAGGTAATAATCCATCTGATAAAATAAAATCATTAAGCAGAGATGATATTATCGTAACTGGTTGGGTTGCAGATGTGAAAGAGTATCTTGATAAATGCAGAATAGAAGTAGTTCCATTAAGATTCGGTGCTGGTAATAAAGGTAAAGTCGGAGAAGCTCTTTCGAGCGGTTTACCAATCGTTACAACATCAATTGGCGCTGAAGGAATGGGAATTGAAAATGAAATTCATGCTTTCGTTTCAGATGATGCTAAACAATTTGCTGACTATGTGATTAAACTTTACAACTCAGAAAACTTATGGAATAAATTTTCTGCATTCGGTAAGAAGTTGGTTGAACAACAATATTCCGGCAGTTTAATGAGAAAGAGACTTGAGTATATTTTTAATCATACAAAAAGAGATTTATCGAATCACTTAACTTTATACTTTTCAAGTCCGCCTGAAGTAAGCATAGTTCTGGTTTTATATAATCAACTTGAATATACAACTAAATGTCTAAGCAGTATTAAGTGTAGAGTAAAATGCAATTATGAAATTATAGTGATTGACAATGCATCAACAGATGGCACTCATGATTATTTCAAAAAAGAAGTGAATTATGTAAAATATTTTCGTAACAGAGAAAATATCGGATTTCCTGCTGCAGTAAATCAGGCTATCAATAAAGCTTTAGGAGATTATATTTTAATTCTTAATAACGATACTGTTTTAACTGATAATCTTGTGGAAAGATTAATTGAAGTGACCAAATCAGATTCCAGAATTGGAATAGTTGGCCCAATAAGCAATGAAGTAAGTGGTTTACAAAAAGATAAAAATGCAAAGTATAATTCAATAGAAGAGATGCACAAATATGCAGCTGAGGTTCAACAAAAAAATAAAGATGAAATTATTCATTTCCCTCGCGTTGCATTTCTTTGCACTTTAATTAAACGAGAAGTGATAGATAAAATCGGTGGACTCGATGAAAGATTTTCACCTGGAAATTATGAAGATGATGATTTTTGTCTGCGTGCCCAATTAGCTGGTTATAAAACAGTAATTGCTAAAGATGTTTTTATTCATCACTATGGTTCTAAATCATTCAAAGCAAATGGCGAAAAAGCTTATGCTGAAAGACTTCTGAAAAATCAAATAATCTTTGTTGAAAAGTGGGGCGCAACTCCGGATGAAATTTGGTTACAAAATAAAACAATTAAACCTCATCAGATTTTTTATCCGATTGATGAAGATAAATTTCTACAGTTCTTCAGAAGGGTTAAAGTCCATCTAGCTGATAATGAAATTCAGTTAGCGCAGGATGCAATCGAACAAGCAATTAATTTTTATTTGGAAGGTTCGGCAAAAATCATTTCAAAGACAAGTCTTCTAAACCTTGCCGGCAATTTGTTCTTAGCTTCAAATGATTTTGATAAAGCACAATACTATTTTGAACAGGAATTACAACACTCGCCTTCATCTTCATCTGCTTGTTTTGGATTGGGACAAGTGTTTTATGCAAAGGAACAATTCGATGCTGCAAGGGTTATGTTCGAATGGGCTGTTAAAAATGATCCTAATAATTCACAGGCAGTAATGGCACTAAATAATATTAATGAAATTCTTGGCAGTAAAGAATCAGTTCAGACAGAAGCGAATCAGAAATGAATAATTCAATTAGTTTAACAATGATTGTTAAAAATGAAGCTCAGCATTTAACTGATTGCCTTCAGTCAGTTAAGAATGTTGTAGATGAAATGATAATTGTTGATACAGGCTCAACAGACAGTACATTAAAGATTGCTGAAAGTTTTAATGCAAAGATTTTTCACTTCGATTGGATAAATGATTTTGCTGCTGCAAGAAATTTTGCATTAAGTAAATCAAACTGTGATTGGATTTTATATCTTGATGCTGATGAAAGATTGGATAAGAGTTCTGCTGCGAAACTAAAATATTATGCCAGTATATCAGATAACGCAGGTTATTATTGTACAATTAAAAGTTACAACTCGCAGGCAAAGCGAAATGATACTATTAGATATATTCGGTTTTTCAAAAATCATCCGAAAGCACATTTCACAGGCAAAGTACATGAACAGATTACTCCATCGCTTGAAAAATTAAATTACAAATTCATTCATTCTGATATTTTAATACATCACATTGGGTATGACATTTCAAAAGAAGGAAGGAAACAAAAAGCATTAAGGAATCTGAAATTACTTGAAGAGGAATATGCTGCAGCAAAAAATGAATATGTTTTATTTCAGATTGCACAGTCCAATTTTATTCTGGAGAATTATGAGACCGCCAAAGAAAATTTTCTTCAACTGATAAAATCGAAATCTTTAAACAACCAGTTCAAAGCGGAATCATTTTCATATTTATCGCAAATATTTTTTAATGATTACCAAAACAAACAAGCTGAACAATACATCAATGAAGCAATCAGATTAAATAACACACAAACATTTTATCATTTACTTTGCTCAAAAATTCTTTTACGAACCGGAAATTTTTCTGAAGCGAAAAAAGAATTACTAAAAGCACTTGAACTTTCAAAGAATTCTGAAAAGTTGCAGTACAATAATCTTCAGCAAGTTAATGTTTCTGCAGAAGAAATTATTTATTATGGATTGCAGTTATCATATCAAATTAAAGATTCGGCTTTAACAAATCAGATGAAAGCGGAGCTTGGAAAAGTCAGTGGCAAAATTATTTCTGAGCTGATTGATTCATTAGAGAAGCAAAAACTTATAAATGAAAGTGAAACTGATGCTTTAATAAGTGAAGTTAATAATCTTAATCTTTCTCTTGTGGTTAATCTGCTGAGTCGTTATGAAAATAAAAATTTTGCTTTGACCTTCCTCCAAAAATTATATAATATCTTCAATGACAATTCAGAGCTTATAAAGAATATTTCTTTGATACTTCATTCAAAAGACAGAACAAAAGAAGCTATAACTATGCTTGAAGAGAAATATGAAATTATTAAATCAGATCCTTCCGCACTACTTTACCTTTCAATGTTATACTTGAAAATTGGAAAAGAAGAAAATGCGTTACAGATTTTTAATTTGCTTGAAAATAATTTCAGTTCATTCAATGAGATGATTACGAAGGTTAAAGCGATTAAAGAAAAGCTTGTTAAAAGTTTGGAGGTTTAATAGTAAACTGTCACTCTGAATTCAATCGAAGAGTGACAGTTTATCTTAAATCATCTATAAAAATTATTAATTACAATCCTGTTGGAATATCAATATTATCATTTTGTCTTTGTGTTCTCTTAAAGTTATTAAAATTGTATGAAAACATTAGAGAGAACACCGGAGATTCAGGTCTTATAAATGCTCTACCGCTAAAATTTGAACCCGAAGTTGTAAATTTCATATCAGATGCTTTGAATAAATTTCTTGCCTGTAATGTTAATGAAATTGCTTTATTTAAAAATTCCTGTCTGATCGAAGCACTAACCTGCATAAAGGGTTCAGACTCTGATTGTACATCAACAAATTTCATATAATTTCCCGAAAGCATAAATCTTGTATCTGGTGTAATTGTAACAGTTGCATTTAATCTTGCGGACCAATTGAAGAAATCCTTTACAATTGCCTTTCCATCTGCAAGACCATCAAGATGTGTTTGGAAAAGATTTACTGAAGGATCAAATCTGAAAATTTCTGCCACAGAAAAACTCGATGATAGTTCAGCACCATAGACATCAGAATTTCCATAATTATTGAATATGATATTCAGCTTACCCGATGAATCAGTTGAAAAAGTCTGAGTGAAAGAATCTTTAGATTTTCTGTAATAGGTTTGCGCTGAGAAAAAGACACTGCCATACATTTTCTGATAATTGAATTCGACTGCATCAGTATACTCGGGTTTTAGTTTTGGATTTCCCGAAACAGATATATTAGGATCAGAAAAGAACGGGAAAGGATTAAGAATATTTTCATTAGGTCTATTAATTCTTCTGCTGTAACTTAGCTGCAATTGATGATCGTCAATTTTTCTTGACACATTAATAGAGGGAAAGAAATCCATTTTATCAAATCTGAAAGATTCATCAAGAGTCTTTTGATCAAGAAGTCTGTCCATATACTCGCCTCTTAATCCAAGCATATAATTAAATTCTGCAAATTGAGATGTGAAAGATATAAATCCGGCATAGACATTATTTCTTAAATCAAATTTGTTTGTAAGTTTATTATCAATGACATAATCA
>JAIMAZ010000054.1 GCA_023511695.1 Ignavibacterium sp. | reverse complement strand
GTTCTGCCCTTGAGATGCAGATGCTTGACATCAGTTATAAAAGGATTTTTGTTGTTGGTATGATAGAGGCATTTCAGCGGATCAGGAATTTTAAAACCGTGATTGATAGAGATACCGCAAGAGAGATTCTCAAAACCCGGACAAAAGAACTCTTAAAAAAAGAGAAAGAAGAAGTTGAACGAGAAGAATTCTAAGATAGTCTTCCACAATATCTTCGGAGAGGGGGTTGTCCTTGAAACGAGATGGGATGGAATTGAATCGCGTGTAAAATTCCGCAGTGGACTTTGTCTCTGGCTTCCCACAAAATGGCTCAAGACACTCCAGATTGAAGAGAAAGAATTAGATATAATATCATCAAGGAGACTCGTTGAGGCATTCAGGCTTGGCGTTGTTCCACATCAGGATATTGAATCGTTTACATTTGGCAGGGCATATGAGATTGACCTTTTTCAAAAGGCACTTGATACAATCATCTGAAATGGTTACATGGATTCTTAACATAATACATTAGTAATGATTTCATACATAATTATCCTTACCTATGGTACATCCACCATTTCTTTATACCAACAACATTTTTATATGCACAGGATGTTGCAGATTCACTTTTAAAGCAAGGATGGAATCCTAGTGGCGTTGTAGGAGCAAATTTAAGTCAGATTGCATTTAAGGATTGGACACAAGGCGGTTCAAATGCATTAGCTTATACTTTGTTTTCAAATTTTGGTGTTATTTATTTTGATAATCCGTGGAAATGGCGCACTTTCTTAAAAGCTGCTTACGGCAGAACTAAACTTGAAGATCAGGGCTACAGAACGACTGATAATGAATTTTATTTTGAAAGTATAGTAACAAGAAAAATCGGTTGGGCTGTTGATCCATACTTTGCTCTTACAGTTCGCTCTTCTCTCACAAAAGGATATGATTATAAACCTGATCCTGCTGTTCAGATTGTTGATTTCTTCGATCCCGGATATGTTTCTGAAGCACTTGGTTTTCAATATTCAAGAGGTGAAGTTTTTTCTTCCAGACTTGGTATTGCTTTGCAGCAAACCTTTGCAAATAAATTTGCAGCTGTTTACACCGATGATATTGAAACTCTGGATAAAGTTGAAGATTTCAAATTTGATACTGGTATTGAATCAGTTACAGAAGTTAAATACAATTTTTATGATAATATGACTTATCTGAGTTTTCTGAGATTGTTCTCAAGGTTTAATACTTTGGATGTTTGGGATGTCAGATGGGATAATACAATTGCAGCCAAAGTTAATAATTATATTACCGTTAACTTTAATGTTGTACTTGTTCACGAAATAAGTCAAAGCAGAAAAACACAATTTAAAGAAGCATTGAATATCGGAATAGTTTATAGTTTATTTTAGAGACTTCTGAAAATTCAGGAATATCATTTCGATCCTGATGAGTTGGGTTCGGAATCAAATAGTAATTTTTATAAGCATCCTAACATTTTAATAATGGGTTATGAATATGAGCACAAGAGAAAAATTTATTGAAGCTATTCAGCAAGGATATTCATTCAAAGGCGATTCAATTTTGTTTGGAACTGCAATTTATAACGGAGAAGCAATTCCAAATCTTCACATTAAAATGCCTTTAGCTTCTGTTAACCGACACGGACTGATTGCCGGTGCAACAGGAACAGGTAAAACGAAAACAGTTCAGCTTTTTGCTGAATCTCTTTCAGAGAAAAGTATTCCGGTTTTACTGATGGATATCAAAGGTGATTTAAGCGGAATAGCAGCAGAAGGAACTCTAAATCCCAAAATAGAAGAACGACATCAGAAGATTGGAATCCCATATCAACCTAAAAAATTTCCGGTTGAATTTCTAACTTTATCAGAAGAAAAAGGTATAAGATTACGTGCAACCGTTTCTGAGTTTGGACCAATTCTTATTTCAAAAATTCTTGAACTGAATGATACTCAATCCGGCTTACTGTCTGTGCTTTTCAAATATTGTGATGATAATAATCTTCCTTTGCTTGATTTGAAAGATTTCAAAAAGATTCTTCAGTATGCATCGAATGAAGGTAAAGCAGAAATTGAAAAAGATTATGGAAAAATTTCGACTACATCATTAGGAACAATATTAAGAAAAGTAATTGAACTCGAACAGCAAGGTGCGGATAAATTTTTCGGTGAAAGGTCTTTTGAAGTTGAGGATTTATTAAGAGTTGATGAAAATGGTAACGGTGTTATTTCAGTTCTGAGATTGATTGATTTGCAGAATCGGCCGAAATTATTTTCAACTTTTATGTTGTGTTTGCTTGCCGAAATTTATCAAACATTTCCCGAGCTTGGTGATAAACCAGAACCAAAGCTCGTAGTAGTTATTGATGAAGCACATCTTATTTTTAACGAAGCAAACAAACCTTTACTCGAACAGATTGAAACGATAATTAAGTTGATAAGATCAAAAGGAGTTGGAATTTATTTTTGTACACAAAATCCTCAGGATGTTCCTGCTTCTGTGCTAAGTCAATTAGGATTGAAAATTCAGCACGCACTTAGAGCGTTTACTGCACAGGATAGAAAAATGATTAAACTTACAGCAGAAAATTATCCTCTTACAGCGTTTTATAAAACTGATGAGCTTTTAACATCACTTGGAATTGGTGAGGCAGCAATAACTGTTCTGAATGAAAAAGGAATTCCGACACCACTTGCAGCAACCTTACTTTGCGCACCAAAATCACGAATGGATATTCTTACTGAAGAAGAATTAAATGCAGTAATTGCAAAATCAAAATTAATAGCAAAGTACAATCAAGAGATTGACAGAGAAAGTGCTTATGAGATTCTTAATGCTAAAATTCAAAGAGCGCAGCAAACGGAATCTGAAATAAGTAAAGAAGTTCCTAAAGTTAGATTTCCTGAACAGCAACGAACAACCACATCAACAAGAACAGAAAAATCCACAGCAGAAAAAATTGCAAGCAGTCCTTTGGCAAAACAAGTAGGAAGAACTTTAGTCCGAGAAATTACCAGAGGAATATTCGGTGTTTTAGGATTAGGTGGAAGAAGAAAATAATTTATTAGATAATTTCATTTCAATTAAAATTTTAATTTGTAAAGGCTTGTCCAATAAGTTAAAAATTGTCAGGCTGAGCTTGTCGAAGACTGACAATTTGAATCAAAATCACAAGACGATAGGACTGACTGCCTTCAGGCAGGATCAATTTACTTTTTAGACAGCCCCGCTAAAAACTGAATATTGTACGGTCGCGACAAGCTTCGACCTAACTGTATTAAAAAATTCTCTTAATTCTTACCAATATTTATATCACACTTAACCAATAGCTTTAACTTAATTTTTAACTGCGAAATGGAATTACTACAAATAAAAAATCCGTGCGGCTTTTCAGAGTCGCACGGATTAACAGGTCAGAGAAGAGAAGAACTAAAAACCGAAAGACAATGCAAATACATGATTTGCATCGAAGAACTTAACAGGTACATAAGCATAATCTATTGACAAGTCCAGACCGCTGAATTCTTTCAGATTTAAACCAACACCAAGAGTATAGTTCTGGAAAATATTTGGTGTGTTATCAGTTGATTGAGGAGCCCACAAATAACCTCCTCTTAAGTAGAGAAGATTTTTGTAGGAATATTCCAGACCGAACTTGTAATCGTCATAAGAATAGTTGTTATTCTGGAATGAAAATGATCCTGTCAATGAATTCTCATCATCAAAGTTTTTATGATAAGAAAGACCAATAGCAATTTCTGATGGTAATTCAGCAGATGCAGCATCAATTTTCAGAAAAGTTGGACCTCTCTGAGAACCAGGATCTTCTGCATTAACATATAAAGCATTTCCATCATATTTAATTGGTGCACCAAGATTTTTTACAACAACTCCAAGATTAAAGCCTGGAACCTGGAACAGATCTCTGTACTGAACACCAATATCAAATGCGAAAGTACTTGCACTGGCTCTGTCAATTGTCTCACTGATTAAATTCAGATTTGCACCAACAGAAATTCTGTCAGTGAGTTGCTTTGAGTAAGTTAATCCGAGAACAAAGTAACTCGGAGATATAATTTGTCCCGTTCCATCGGGCTGATCCATAGTTGTAACATTTATATCGCCGATGTTAAGTGACCTGAAAGACAATCCAACAGTCCCGATATCGCCTAATCTGGCGCTTGCAGCAACAAAGTTCATTGACATATCGGCAATGTAAGATCTATATGAGAAGAGAGCATTTGCATCACTGAGACTCATATCAACCCCGGCAGGATTCCAGTAAATTGATTCCAAACCTCTTACATAAGAGATTGAAGCACCTGCCATACTTAAATATCTGGCACCGACAGGAATTCTTAATTCAGGAGCTCCTGCTGTACCAGCACGGTTTTGACCGCCAGCGAAAACTTCAGCGACAGTCAATCCTGCTATAAGAAGTACCATTATTAATTTTTTAAATTGTAACATTTTATTTCCTCCGAATAAATTAAAATTTATATGAAGGATAGAAGCAATTATGCTTCTACCCTTTCGGTTAAATCAATATACTTTTAACATTTGCTGTTCATTGATTATAGCTAACTTTAATATTTTAGTTTGGCCAAAGTCCGGCAAATCGATGTAAACGATGTAGACACCACTGGCTACAGGATAATTATTATCATTCTGCAGATCCCAGGTTTCAAATTGATTTGTCGAATTATGATTAATCGTTCTTACTAATACGCCGCTCAAATCAAATATCCTGATTACAGCTTTTTCAGGTAAATGACTGAATGTGACATATTTATTATTCGGAGCTGTCTCACGATATTGATATCCATAATATGGATTCGGGAATACATTAATTTTTTCTAGATCACTCTTAGCCAGATTCGGGTCGTAAGATGGTTTCGGAGTGGTGAAAGTAAATTCATCAGCAGCAGAATTTACTTTGTTAGCAAGAATCAGAAATTCATCTTCACCAGAACCTCCCGGTGAGAATGGTACAGCTCCTCTTCTCGCCCAGGTAGCAAAGTACATTACTCTTGCATCTGAGCCAATTATTTCAGAAGCCATAACAGGATCAGAAGTTTCTGAATAAGGTGCATCGAAGATGAATAACCATTCTCTTGGACCATTACCATCAACATTATCAAAAAGATTAAAGTTACCTGGCCAATACTTACCATCTACCAATCCATTAGCTGCATTGTTTTCAAGGAAACCTACAGCTAATCTTTGCGGATTGTTTGGATCATCTACATTCCAGGCTGATAATGGAACATTCTTTGCAAATTCCTGGAATGCGTAACCACCTGTTGGGTTTAATATATAAGGAGCAAATTCTGGTTTTGCAGGTGGTTGACTTGCTCTTCTCATATATCTGTAACCATAGGAAACATTTGGATCGTTTAAGTCAAATGGTGGCTCGTAATCGCCGGTAAAGTTAACGCTTGCTAATTTTAACAGAACATTCTTTAATTCTGGCGGAGTTACTATCATCACACCATCATTAAATACACTTCTGGGACTTGCATAACCCAGTGCACCATTAAATCCTTCAAAGTGTAATCCATCAGCACCACCAGCCCAGGTAAATCTTCTGGTACCATTCGGTATATCCCAGTTTTTTACTCCTGCAAATGGAGGACCTACAACTTTAATAAGCATACCATCAACAATTGCATAATCATCATCACCAGATTGATTTTTCTGATTAGCAAGTACAACCCGATTTTCAGTTACATCTATCAGATTCCAGACTGTTCCATCTACGGTTTCTTCAAATGTAACTTTGTACGAATGTCCCTTAAGTTTTGAGGGGTCCACAACGACAGCGAAAACAGAACCATCACTCAAACCAGTGGTATGAATGGCTTTAATAGTATCCCCAACAATCGAGTTATATCTTACACCAGGTTTGGTTGATTGGGGAACAACATTCAAAATAGCTGGTGAAGATTCAAGAATGTTTGCCGGCAACCCTGGATCATTATTGTAAGCAATTGCTGTTACCGCAAAAGTGTAAGACTGACCGTTTATCAACGCTTTATTGTTGATATAATCTTTATCCAGAACCAAATATCTTTGCAGACCTTTTGTATTATCCAGAAACGCAACAGGTTTTGAATAAATTAACCCGGTACCTTCATCAAGGAATTTGTCAGATAATACTGAGACACCATTCACGACATCGAATATAGCAATTCGGACTGCTTTAGGATCTTTAATATCAACAGAACCAGCCGGAAGTTGATAAACAGCATAACCTTCAAATTCATAAGGACCGTGCGGTTGATTTTCAATTGCATTCTTTATTTCTTCATCATTACTCCAAGTTATTGAAACCTTATTATCAACCTGAACGGAACTTACATCGGGAGTTGGCATTACAGGAACATCAAACAACTGATCAAATGCAAATTGAGCAAACTGATCATTGAATTTCATTGCACTTATACTTGATAGATTATTTTTACCCATTCCATAAACCAAGGCAAGAACCACCTGAGCGGTATCGCCAAGTGAGAGTGAAATTGGTCCGTTTGTAACCATAATTCTTCTATCACCAGGACCCTCCTTTTTACCATCAATTTTTCCAATACCAAACACAGGGTCACCAGCAAGCAGGAATGTTCCATCAGGTGCATAGTCAACTACTTCTGGCGGAAAATCATTTCCTGAAGGATAACGGGGTTCAGGAAGTTTTCCTCTCATCAGATTATAGAATTGCAAAGTACCATTGTAATTAAATGAAGGATCACTCCAGGAACCTCCTGCAGCAAAGTAAACAAAGGAACTCATTGGTTTTCTATTAATGTACTTGTAACCTTTTTTCCATTTTAAATCAACAATAGCGCTATCATCCGGATTACCTGTAAATTTAGAAACCCCTGATAAGAAGTCATATCCAACGGCTGCAGGTGGTAATCCAATTCCATCATAAGTAGCATCCGTAGCTTTTGAACTGTAAGCATAACCTAAGTTCAAAACAGTATCGCATCCTGCAAAGTCATCGGTATAGTTTCCAACATCCGGGTCAGCCCATTGAACGATATACATACTGTCAATGGTTGAACCAGGAGCAGAGGTAGGTGTTCCTTTGTAGATGATATTAACTTTTTTGAAAATAACATTAGATAAAGGACCAGTAACTGCATAAGCCCAGTATGTTTCTGATACTTCAAGCCCAATTGGAGGTGAACCATAGTTACCTTCAGAACCTGAATCATCATATAGAATAAATAATGTTTGTGAAGCACCTGGAATTCCGGGAACATCCACAGCAGGTTCATAAGTTCCGTTACCATTTTTATCATCGAAAGGAGCACCTTTATCAGCCGGCCATTCGTTCCAGTCTTTAGCATACTGATCTTTAATTACCTGAATATCAGCATCAGTAATTGAAGCAGGTGGAACCTGGAAAAAGGTAGCTGCATCATTTCTTAAATCTGCACGAGCATAATCAGGTCTTACTCTGAACAATCTGGTAATAGCATTCGTACCTGAACCGTAGGTATTACCATTCACTCTAACAACCGGTGCATTACCATCATTAACCAAACCTCCCCAAACAATGCCTTCAGAGAAGATCGCTCCTACTGTCGTGCCAATTGGGAAAGCACTATTATAACTACCGCCAATTACCCAATCGTGGAATCCATTATCATTTACCCACATTGATGCATTATTTATGTTCATCAAACTCATTACTGGGTCAGCAAGAACTTTCTGAAGTTTTGGTTTTCTACCCTTATCTTTTTGATCGCCCTCATAATTCGCAAACGAAAAATGAGGATAGACCAGAAAGAGAAGCGTAATTACAGTAATAAATATTTTTAATTTTTTCATGTTAATTAACCTCCGAATAATTAATAGTTAATCCAAACACCAACTCTAAGCTGTCTTGGTGGTCCGAATAGATCAAAACCATATACTGCGAATGCTGCCTGTCTGTTTTCTAAGTTAATAGCTCTGTAAAGGTCAGCAAATCTCTCGTATCGGCCCGGATCACCCTGAATAAGAGTTTGTGCGTCTGTTGTTGATAAGAATCCATCATCGTAAGCATTACCTGTTTTATCATAAACATTTATTACACTCTTTGTATTCAGAAGATTAAATACCTGAATGTAGAAATTAACATCGAGGTTGTAAATGCTAACTGTCTTATCAATTCTGAAATCAATATTATAAACCCAAGGAGTCTTAGCTGAATTGATAGGTCCAATTGGTCTTCTACCTCTTGTATCACCTGTTCCTATTGGTGTTAAACCACCAGTCCATGCAGATGATTGACCTAAGCCAGTCCATTGTGAGTAAGTAAATGGATGACCACTATTGAATGTCAGAAGTAAATTGAATCCTAATCTTTCGAGGATCGGGCCACCATCATCTTTATCGAATCTATAATCGATAAAAATGGAACCACGATGTGTCTGATTATAATCCAATGGAATAAGTACAGTAGGAACATTTCTATTCACTTCAACAGAACCAAGACCACTGTTTGAAAGTGAATTTGTTCCTTCTGCTGAAGAGAATGTGTAATCAATTGAACCGCTGACTCTTGATACTCTTCTTAATTTTAAACTGAGCTCAAGACCTTTGTTTGTAGCAAAGTCCTGATTTACAAAAGCAGAGTAATTTGCTCTGAATGTACCAGGAGCAGTAGGAATTACTGCATATTGCATCTGACCTTTTATATCTTTATAAAATGCAGTTATATCAAATGCGGCATATTCTGAGAACTGATGACCAAAACCAACTTCGTATTGAGTGGTTCTGATTGGATTAGGATTATAAGCAATCGGGTTAGTGAATAAGTTAGCTGATCTTAATTGCTGAGCAGCTATAAATACACCACGATATGCAATATCTAAGCTTGGTGCCTGAACAAATTTTCCATATTGTAAATGGAAAACTGTTTTATCTGAAATAGGGAATGCAAATCCAAGTCTTGGAGAAACAAAGTTGAATTTATCTCCTTTACGGATTGCAGAATCTGGGATAAGATTTGTTCTGGTATCGAATACGGGTAATCTTGGATCAACCCAAGCCCAGCTATCCATATCAATGTGATCAAATCTTAAGCCTGCATTAATGATAAGGTCGCTGATTTCTATTCTGTCAACAATATATGCTGAAGCGAATACAGGATGCTTTGGAGCAAACAGTCCTTCTTCATCAGTTTCATTTCCAAATATATCAAAACCATAGTTATTAAAATTCGCAAATAATGTTGTGCTTATTAGTGTACTTAATGAGTCTCTTGCTAAATCAGGATTATTTCTAACTGTTGATAAGAAGTTGCCAGGGTTTCCAACCTGCCATCTTCTTACAGTGTATCGCTGATAAGAACCACCAATTTTTAGAGCATGAATATCAACTTGTCCGGTATAAGCAAGAGATGCTGTTAAATAATTATTATGATCTTTGGTATAACCCGTCAGAACTCCACCTGGTCTGCTGAAAGGGAATCCATAGAAATCATAATCAGCTGGTTCAGAGAAATAATTTGAAAATTTCCAACCATGTTTTGCAGCAGCTAAACTATCGCTGTATGCAAGGAAGTCATCTTCAAACACAGGATCAAAGGTTTTACCTCTGTAATCATAAAATCCAACAAGTCCTTCGATGAATGAATTTGAACCCAGCAGATAAGTTCCTTTTAAGTTCAATAATAAAGTTGATATGTCAGTCTTAGCCAAACGATCTGTATTGAATATGTTAATTATATTATTCATTCCTTGAGTTTGAGATCTGGAGAAAGCACCGGCTAATCTGAGGAATAACGGATTATTATCAAACAGCAGAGTTCCATTAGCAGTATATCTGTTGTTCATATTTCCGGGAAGATTGGCAGCTCCCCATTTAAGAATCTGATATTCATTTTTGTCCCCACCAGAAACACCGGTATCGAAGATTTTAGTAGTATCCCACAATGCCCCATCAGAAAATGAAGCCGGATTAGCATTAAAGAATCGTGGAACATCACGGCTGAACGTGTTTTCACCTGATAAAAAGAATTTTAGTTTATCGGTAAATGTCGGTCCACTTACGGTAAACACATTGCTTGAATAACCGTATGAATAAGTTCCAAGAAATTTTTCACCAGGGTAATTTCCGAAGTTGTCAGTTTCTGAGCGGAAAGAAAAGCGGTAATTATTCGTTCCTGTTTTAAATTCAGATGATACAATACCAGCGTTTGCATTACCAAATTCAGCTGTGTAACCACCCGCCTGAACAGAAACTTCCTGAATTGCATCAGGGATTACATTTACCAATGAACCACCATTTCTGTTAAGAACATCTTTAACATCTGCACCTTCAACAGTGTAGCCGGTTTCATCCGGACGACTACCACGAATGAATAATCTGCCATTCTGTTGTACGATACCTGGTTGAAGTGCTACTACATCCTGCACACCTCTGAATCCCAAAGCTTCAACCTGAGTGTTATCAATAATTCTTTTAGCATTAGTGGATGTCTTTTCTATCAATGGTCTTTGAGAAATAATAACTACTTCGCCTGTGGATATTTCTACTGAAAGTAATTCAAAGTTAAGTCTTGTCGTTAAACCCGAATTTACTATAAGATTACTTACCGTTACATCCTGATAACCAATGTACGAGGCTTTAACGCTGTAGTTACCTGCAGGAACATTATTGATGATGTACTCACCATTAACATTAGTAGCAGCGCCAAAGCTGGTACCAACAATTATAATATTAGCACCAACTAATGGTTCACCTGTTTGTTTATCTGTCACACTTCCGGAAATTCTTCCGTTCTGTGCGTGCACAAACGAAACGGCAAACATTAGTATGATTAAAATTTTGTAAAGTTTAGGAAACATTTTTTCCTCCGTTATTTATTAGCTTATTTAATTTAATCATCAAGTAATACTGCATATTTAAGTTGTGCAGCCGCATCGTATAATGCTACGGTATATCTGTTTCGTGCACTTAAAGAGTAAGGAAAACTAAGTGAAAGAGAATCATTATATGCAATTGTAACAGTAACATTACCAGCAGCGTGTTTCAAGTACGCTGAGTTTTTACCGGTTTCCAAAGCAGTTTCAAATTCATTAAGCTCAGTGCCTATTTCAACACTATTGATTACAATATCCGGTGAACCATTGAATATTGATACCCAAGCAGTATCAGCGGGAAATAATTGTTGACCATTTTCAGAATCCTTTGACTGCCAGGTATATCTCTGATTAACAAGTATCAGTGAAGGATTAGTCGAAGCACCTACAAGGAATGCTCTGAATTTATATTCAGTAGCTGCAGAGAATCTGAAAGTTTTAGATTGACCGTTATCAAAAGCAGCAACCAAATTTCTACTGCCTGAAGGAATCGTTAAGAACCCTGAACCTGAACCTGGTATTTCGCCACCAAAACTGACGGCACCAAGTGATTGTCCGTCAAGGGTTAATGTCGCAGAACCAGCTCCAGTTGCCAGATTAACAACTTTCATCTGACTGGAGTAGTCTATACGATCGGGAATTGGATTTACACTTGTGTCCACACACCCGACGAAGAAGACTGTGGTGAAATAGAGAAATACCAACAGCAATAAGTGTTTGTAAGGTATTTTCATCTTACCTCCTGATTAATTAAAGTTAATTGATTATTAAATTGAATTTTATTGAGGACAAAGTAATTCGGAAGGGTACACTGATCTCGTATATGATTTTCAATCATATTGACTGGTAGATCGATTGATGCGCTTTGCATGATCTCTCCAAATTTTAATTTTAAATATTTAAGAACCAGCGAACAATAAAAATATTTTTGAACTCTTCTTCGACAAAGAGCTGATTAAGTAATCATCTTGATATTATAAAAAGTCTGATTTGGTGTATGGGAATAATAGATTATTCTTCTCAGATAATCTTTATCAATTTTGAAATGTGCCCTACTAAGATCTGATTGTAAAAAATTTTTCATCTGCAGTAACCAACTATTGAAAAATGTAAAATGATTTTACTCACTTGCGAAACTGCAGAAAAAAATGCTTAATGTCAATAATCTAGCAAATTAAAATTTAAATTTAATTTTGAGAGAATTCTGAAAAATTCAGCAAATCATTTCGAAGAAATGGAGAGACTAAGAAATCTAATCGGATTCAATAATTTTTCCCTTCGGTCGAAAAGACAAATCGTATTTTTTCAGTAGTTTCTTGGATCAACTTGATAAGCTGATTGAAAGTAGTAGAACAGATAAAAATTTTTTAGCTCAATTTTATTGCATCTCTGATTGTTTCGTCAGGTTTTAATTCTACTC
>JAIMAZ010000053.1 GCA_023511695.1 Ignavibacterium sp. | reverse complement strand
CCATTGAATACAACTGTGGAAATAAAAAATATCTGATAATCATAGAGGGCTCAAAAAATATTTATAAGAACAACGAACAATTATTTAAAGACATTTTATCATCATTTATACTTAATTGCTGATGTACAAACTTTTAATCTTCATACACAAATCAAAAGAAAATAACTTCATTAATTTTTTCAGAAATAGTTTTCTGCCTCTATTAACTGAGATTGAAGGAGACGAGGTAAAGTTAGCGGAAGTTGAAAGTAATCTTCTTCTCGATCAGAAGTACAGTTACTTCTGCGAGCTTACTGCAAACAACAAAGATGAAATGGACAGAAAGTTGAATTCATCTGCAGGAAGAAGTTTAAGTAAACTTCTTATGGAATCACATCAACACATCACCGTAATAACTGTAAACTATCAAAGTTAATTATGAATTTATTTCTGATTCGTCATAGCATTTCTGAAAAAGCTAATCCACCAAAGAAAGATTTTGAAAGAGAACTAACTTCAGAAGGAGTTGAATTAATAAGAAATGCAGCAAATGGCTGGAAAAAGATAGTTCCGTCTTTCGATTTAATTCTTTACTCGCCATATCTTCGTGCGGAACAAACCGCTAAAATAATTGGCGATGTTTATAGCATTCCAGATAAGCTCATTAAAGAGAACAACATTGCTGCAGGAAGTTCAACTGGGATGTTGATTGACACTTTATCAATTTACAACTCTGAAAACATTGCAGTAGTTGGTCATCAACCTGATCTATCACATCACATATCCAACTTTTGTAGTAAGAACAGTTTAAGCATTAGCTTTGCTCCTGCTGCAATTGCAAAAATCAGTTTTGGTGGAAATGCAAAATTTGGTAATGGAAGATTAGAGTTTTTAATTCCTGCTGAAGCATATTAAAAAGGGCACCAAACTACACAAGCCAGATACTTACCGCTGCTTCCTTCCGGACCTGGCGGAGTTGGGTATTGACTTGTTAGCTGGCACCCGTTAAAAATTTCGCACCGAAAAATAAGAAAATTATTTCGATTTTTTACTCTCGTTTTTTAGACTTGTAACTTTTGATTTGCGCCTGAAGTGTATTTCTCTCCCAGAACACACCTTCAAAATAACCCTGAACGGATTTGTCTCCATCAGCAATCGCTAATCTTTTTTGAGTAAGCAGTGCATATTTTTTTTCAATCTCAACTCCGCAAAATTTTCTTTCAAGTTTTTTAGCAACAACTAATGAAGTTCCCACTCCGCAAAATGGATCAAAAATAAAATCACCTTTGCGACTGCTTGCAAGAATTATTTTTGCCAAAAGTTTTTCCGGTTTTTGAGTTGGATGTTCTGTATTCTCAGGCATAGACCAGAAAGGAATTGTTAAATCAGTCCAGATGTTTGATGGATGAGTTAACCGGTAATTAATTTTTTCTTCAGTCGTCCAGTCTTTTGGATTTTTATTTTCATCACGATAAGGTGCAAGAACGCGTCGTTTCAATTTAACAGCATCAGCGTTGAAAAAATAATTATCAGACATTGTGCAAAACCAGATATCTTCGTGACAGTTTTTCCAATTTTTTGTTGAACCTCTTCCCTTCTCTCTTTCCCAAGTGATACGATTGCGAACTTTGAGATATTTATTCAACACATTAAACACTGCAACAGATGTCTGCCAATCAGAGCAAAAATAAAGTGATGCTTCTGGTTTGAGTAGTGGAATTAATTTTTCAAACCAACTCTCTAACCAGTTTTCGTATTCTGATAAAGATTTTTTCTTAAAACTATTTCCGGAAAATTTTTTATTGAGATTATAGGGTGGATCAATGAACATTAAATCAACAAATTTTTCGGGAAGGTATTTTACTGCTTCAAATAAATCCTGATTTAAAATTTTATTTTCGATCTCTGTTATATCAGATTTTCCTTTTATTGTTACAAGGAAAGGAGAAAATTTTTTCTCCTCATCAGTACTTAATCTGATTGTACGATTTAAAGGCGCTGGTTTATCAGATTTTCTAAACATTGCAAATTTCAGGAGAAAGAAATACGTTGATATTTTTCTTTCAGAATAGAAATTTCTTCAAGTATTTTTTCAGACTTATTTGAAAAATCAGCAAATGTTGTAAATGTATCTTCACTAATATTATTTGTAATTGCTGCATCAGAAAGTATTTTGAAATAGTCAATCAAATCAGTTATTCCAAGTGTGAGATAAGTTCCTTTCAGTTTGTGAAGATAAAATCTCAAGTGTTCAGCATCTTTAACTAGAATTGATTCTTTAATATTCTCAAGATTCTTTGGGATTTCTTTCAGATAAACATCAAGTATTTCTCTGAAAAATTCAAGATCATTTTCGCTCGTAATTTCATTCAGGAAAGAAATATTTTTTTCTTTGATGAAGGTAAGCTCGATTTCTTTATCAAGTTCTTTGAACAATTTTTGATTTTTTCTTTCAACAATTTTTCTTGACCATTTGTCGAGCACTCTTTTCAGATCATCCATATTAACTGGTTTGCTAAGATAATCATCCATTCCGGCCTTAATATAGTTTTCTTCATCTCCAGCCATTGCATTGGCAGTCATTGCAACAATTACGGGCTTGTTTTCTTTATTCAGTTGTCCTTTAATTATGTTACAAGCTTCAATGCCATCCATTTCAGGCATAAGTATATCCATAAAAATAATATCGTAATCAATGTTAGAAGCAGCTTCAACAGCTTCCTTTCCGTTTGAAACAATATCAGCTTTATAACCTAATCTTTCAATCATTCTTGTAGCAACCATCTGGTTGATGCTATTATCTTCTGCAAGAAGAATTTTTATCCGTGTTGGTTCAGATAAAGTCTCTGCAACTTCAGGAGATATTTGTTTACTTGTTGTAATTTCTGAACGAGGATTGATTGTTGTATCGATTATTTCAACTAATGATTTTAATCTGATTGGTTTAGACAGAATTTTAATTGATGGAATTGAATCAGATTCATTTAATGAAATTGATTTGCCATGATATTTTAGTATGATGAGTCCAAATTTACGCTTGCTGTTTTTCAACTTTATTCTTTCAACAATATCATTCAGTTTTTGATAGATGTTCGATGAATTTATAATCACTATATCATAATCATTTACATAATCAAGATTGTGATATAAAACATTTATATCAACTGCAACATCAACAATCATATTCCAATGCTTAAGTAAATTATAAAGCATTTGTCCATGCTGATAATTTGTATCAACGAGAAGAATTTTCTTTTCATAAAAGGATTCAGGAATTACCAATGTTTGTATTGAAGTATCAACTGTAGGAACAGAAGTTTTTATTGAAAAAATAAATTTACTTCCTTCTCCTTCTTCGCTTTCAACATGAATATTTCCACCCATCATTTCAACAAGTTTTTTACTGATTACAAGACCTAATCCCGTTCCACCATAACTTCTTGTAGTAGATGAATCAACTTGTGAAAATGGTTTGAACAAACGATCCATTTTATCTTTGGGGATTCCAATTCCTGTGTCACGAACAACAAATTTCAGTTTGTAATTATTTTCATCTGATTCTTCCACTGAGACTGATACTTCAACTTCGCCTTTACTTGTAAATTTGACTGAATTACCGATAAGATTTGTAAGAATCTGTCGAAGTCGTGTAACATCACCAATGATAATCTGAGGCACATCTTCACTCATTCTATAATAGATTTCAATATCTTTCTCAGCAGCTTTTGAAGCCGTCAGTTCGAGTGAATCTTCAATACATTCATTTAATAAAAATGGAATTGATTCAAGCTCAAGTTTTTCAGATTCGATTTTTGTGAAGTCAAGTATATCGTTTATAATTACAAGAAGCTGTTCACCACTCAATCTTATTGTATTAACATACTCTCTTTGAGCATCGGTAAGAATAGTATCGAGTAATAATCCTGTCATTCCGATAACACCATTCATCGGAGTTCTGATTTCATGACTCATTAAAGCAAGGAATTCACTCTTTGCTTTAGCAGCTTTTTCTGTTTCAAAGATTGCTTTATCCAGTTCAATATTTTTCTTGATAAGTTGTTCAGCAATCTGATTTCTTTTTATCACTGCTCCAAGCACTGCTGCCATTGTACTTAAGATTGATTCTTCATCGCTGGTCCAAAGTCTGTCTGTATGACAATCATCAAATCCAATAAAGCCCCAGTAATTTCCTTCAATCATTATTGGAACAAGGATTATTGATTTAATTGTGGAATCAATGAAAGCTCTTCGCTCTTGTTTAGAAAGATTTTTTAAGATGAATGAAAGTGATTGACCTTTTGAAAGTAATTCATAAAACTGCAAAGCAGAAAATCTTAAGTAAGAAATTCTCTGAAAAGCCGGATCTTGTATTTGAGGAATAATGCCACTGTTAACCCATTCGTAATTTAATGAAAAATATTTTTCGCCTGTTATTTCATCTTCAAAATGTTTGAAAAGATAAACACGATCAACAGAAGCTGCTTCACCGAGAATAGCTAATGCCGAATTAAAACCTTCTGCTTCAGTCGGCGCAGCAATTAAAACTGCTATCGCTTTTGAAATTCCCTGAAGCAATTTACTCTTCTTTTCTATAAGAATTTCATTTGATTTTCTTTCACTTATATCTCGGAAAATGCTCAGTAAGAATTTTTCACCGTTCAGATTTTCAATAAAAGAATTTGATATTTCAAAGAATAATTGTGAACCATTCCATAAAGGTGCATTAAACTCAAAGTGCTCTTTAAGTTTGCCTAATCTGAAGCTGTCTTTATAATCTTTAAGAATTAATTCCTCAATTGATGGGTCATAAAGAACAGAGATAGGATTTCCTAAAATTTCTTCTTTTGTTTTCCCAAAAATCAAAGCAAAAGAATCATTACACAATCTTATAATTCCGTTTTCATCAGTTAGCCGCATTCCATCTTTTGTTCTTTCCCAAATTACTTTGAATATATATTCAGAGGTCTCGACTTTTTTCTGAGCTTCAAGTCTGAATCTTATATCACGGATAGTTCCTTGTCCGACTTTTTCATTACCGTCTTCAATTATTTTCAAATTTATTTCAACAGGAATTGGTTTTCCTGATTTACTGATCAATTCCACTGGAAAAGTAGCGTGATCCGAACTTTTTATAAGAGAGATAAATGATTTGAAATATTTTTCCTGCTTGTTAGAATCGACAAAATGAATAATAGATTTATTCAGAACTTCTTCGGGGGAATATCCTAATAAATCTCTGACGGAAGGACTGATATACTTCAGCTTTCCTGTTCTGGAAATTCTGAAAATTACATCAATTGATGATGCAATAAGCGATTGAAGTCGTTCTACAGAATTGTTATTTAAATTATCTATGTTATACAAATCAAAAATATTCTATTAAACTTGCACATAAATTTAATACTTTGACTTCTAAAATTAAATGTTTTGCTCCTCTATTTCTTGCACAGTAAAAAAGCAATTTCTAAGTTTCATAATAAAATTTTTCTTTTCTTACATAGTTGTAAAAATGAAAAAAACAATTGTTGCAATGCCCGGCGATGGCATTGGAAAAACTGTCCTTCCTGAAGCAATACGAGTACTTGATGCAGTAGGATTTGAAGCCGAATATGTCCACGGAGATATTGGCTGGGAATTCTGGTGCAAAGAAGGAAACGCCTTACCTCAAAGAACAATTGATTTACTTGCAAAACATAAAATTGGGTTATTCGGAGCAATAACATCTAAACCTAAAGATGCAGCAGAAAAAGAACTTGATCCTTCATTGAAAGGAAAAGGTTATTCTTATTTCTCACCAATCGTTGGAATGCGTCAGCATTTTAATCTTGATATTTGCGTTCGTCCTTGCATTTCCTTCAAAGGTAATCCACTAAACTTCATTCGTAAAGATGGTAAAGGTAGATATGAAGAACCAATGGTAAATGCGGTTATCTTCCGACAGAATACTGAAGGTTTGTATGCAGGTATAGAATGGACTAATCCTCCGAAGAATGTTCTTGATGCATTAGCAACTCATCCTAAGTGGAAAGCATTTGCTGAAGTACCGCCTGAAGAAATGGCAATTTCAACAAGAATAATAACCAGGAAAGCCGCAACAAGAATTATTCGCGCTGCATTTGAGTACGCAAAAAAATATGGTTATAAAAATGTTACAGTTTGTGAAAAACCAAATGTCCTTCGCGAAACTTCAGGTATGATGTTGAAGATAGGAAAAGAAATTGCCAAAGAATATCCTGATATTGCATTGTGGGATACAAATATCGATGCACAAATGATGTGGCTTACAAAAAATCCTGAAGACTACGGAGTAATTGTTGCAGAAAATATGTTCGGCGATATTATAAGTGATGGTTTTGCAGGCCTAGTTGGTGGATTAGGATTTGCCTGCAGTGCTAACATCGGTGCAGAAGTTTCGGTCTTTGAACCGACACACGGAAGTGCCCCAAAATATCAGGAATTAAATCCATCGATTGTTAATCCAATCGCAATGATTTTAAGCGCTAGTATGATGCTCGATCATATTGGTCAAAATGAAAAAGCAGAAAGAATCAGAAAAGCAATTGCAAAAGTTGTAGAAGAAGGAAAAGTTAAAACTTATGATATGATGAAATTGCGCGGTGGTCCTGATGTATTTAAATATGGCGCAGCAACAACGCAGCAAATGACTGATGAGATAATTGCTAAATTGTGAAACGCCAAACGTCAAATGTCAAACATTTGATAATTTAAATCAAAGGAGATTTAATGCTGAGATTGAATCATAAAAATCTAGATGTCTGGCAACTTGCGGTAAAATTTGTTTCTTTTATTTATGAAATTACCTCAAAATATCCTAAAGATGAATTATTCGGTTTGGCAAATCAAACCAGAAGAGCTGCTGTATCAATTTCTGCAAATATTGCGGAAGGTTCTTCAAGGAAAAGCCTAATAGAAAGGAAAAGGTTTTATGAAATTGCTAGATCATCTTTAGTTGAAGTTGATAATCATTTAGAGATTGCAATTGTATTAAACTACTTAGATGAAAAAACTATCAATGAGATTAGTGAAAAACTAAATGAATTATTTGCTAAGCTTTCTAAGTTCATTGAAAAAGTTAAATAAATTCTCGTTTGACATTTGACTTTTCACATTTGACGGATTAAAAATGAACGGAATAGAATTAATAATCATCGCTTTGTTAATGTATGTTGTTGCTTACAGGTTGTATGGCGGATTTATAACCAAACGGCTTGAAGTCAACGACAGCAAAATAACTCCATCACATACAATGTATGACGGAGTTGACTACTGTCCGGCAAAGCCACCTGTTCTGCTTGGACATCATTTTGCATCAATTGCCGGTGCTGGTCCTATTGTTGGTCCTGTTATAGCAGCAGGATTTGGTTGGGTACCAGTTTATCTTTGGATTCTGTTTGGAGCTGTATTTATCGGCGGAGTTCACGATTACTCTTCCATAATTGCCAGCGTTCGTCATCAAAGTAAATCGATTGGATTCATTATTCAATCATATATTGGTGATACCGGTAAAAAACTATTTCTGCTATTTTCCTGGGCAACATTAATATTGGTCATCGCTGTATTTACTATCATCGTAGCTGACACATTTACTCATGTTCCAAGTTCAGCAACTTCTTCAGTGCTTTTTATTCTGTTGGCGATTGTATTTGGTTTCTCCATTTACAAATTAAAAGTTCCTCTTACTATTGGAACTATTGCCGGTGTAATACTTCTTTTCTTATGTATCGCAGCAGGCAATTATTTCCCTGTTCAATTGAATGCATTTGGTTGGCAGCTAATTTTATTCGCATATATCTTCGCTGCATCAGTTACACCTGTTTGGATACTTCTTCAACCAAGAGATTATCTTAACTCATTTTTTCTCTACGCATTGATGATTGGTGGATTAGTTGGAGTATTTTTCGCAGCTCCTTCAATTAATATTCCGTCATTCAGTTCCTTTTCACTGGATAAAGTTGGTTACCTTTTCCCTGCATTATTTGTAACAGTGGCTTGCGGTGCAATCAGCGGATTTCATTCATTAGTCGGAAGCGGAACAACTGCTAAACAACTTGATAAAGAAACTGATGCGCATTTAGTTGGATATGGTGGAATGTTGATCGAAGGCTTACTTGCAGTTCTTTCTCTTACAGCAGTTGCTTCAATGGTCAATAAAGAGTTCATTGACATTTTGGTTAATAAAGGTCCAGTAACTGCTTTCTCACTTGGAGTTGCAAGATTTCTTAACGCAATTCCTTTTCTGAATATTTCTGTTAATGCAGGCCAAACTTTCGCAGCACTTGCTGTTTCTGCTTTTGCACTTACTTCACTTGATACTGCAACCCGATTAGCAAGATTTATGTTTCAGGAATTTTTTGAATTGAAAGATGAACCTGAAAAAAAATCTATACTTCAAGATCGTTTTGTTGCAACAGGCATTACCGTTGCAGTTGGAGCAGCGTTAACATTCAGTGGTCAAACAATGTCAATCTGGCCTGTGTTTGGCAGTGCAAATCAATTGCTTGCCGCACTTGCTCTCTTAGCATTAACTGCCTGGGTTGCTTATTTAAGAAAAGGATATTTGTTTGTAATGATTCCAATGTTATTCATGTTCGCCGTAACCCTTACTTCATTGGGAATGTTGATTTATACAAATTTTATAGCAACTAATTATACGCTTGCTTTTATATCAACATTATTATTTGCTCTTGCTGTTTTACTTGGAATAAAGTCTTATGGAGTATTAACTAACAATAAAGAAATAATAAAGGAAACAGTATAAATAAATTGTAACACGGATTGAACTGATTAAAAAGATTTTTACTTATTTAAATCCTTTTTGATCTGTTCAATCAGTTAAATCCGCGTTCCATTAATAATTTTATCTGGAGAATGAAATGAAAGAAAAAGTTTTAAAAATCTGGCCTGAAATAAACTGGATTAAATATGAACAGTTAAAAAACAAAGTTCTCAATTGCTGGGTTTATGCGATTGAAAATTCCGTTCTTACACCTGAAGACCTTGAAGTAATACCATTCTCACTTTTAATTAAAGAATGTAAAATTTCTTTTATGAATCACAAACGCACTGCTGTTCAGCTTTCTGTTGACATTGCTAAAAGAATGAAAGAAAATTTTGGCGATGAAATTCAGATTGATATGGATATACTGATTGCAGGTGCAATTCTTATTGATGTCGGGAAGTTAATTGAATATGATAAAGTTGATGGAAAGTTGACTACAAGTAAAGCAGGAAAATTACTTCGTCATCCGTTTAGTGGAGTTGCAATTGCTTATAGATTTGGTTTACCGCCAGAAGTTCAGCACATAATTGCTTATCACACAAAAGAAGGGGATCTTGCAAAAAGAATTATTGAAGCAATAATTGTTCATCACGCTGATTTTGTTTCTTTTGATCCGTTAAAGCTTAGATCAATAGCACACAAATGACGCTGATTATACCGATCAGCGCAGATCAGTTTCATCAGTGTTATCAGCGTGCAATTGTTTTTATTCATAAAAGATTTGGAGAACTTTATTATGAGCCAAACTTTAATCGAAAAAATAGCACAAAAATTTGCTGTGGGATTAAGTCTTACTCACGAAGTTCACGCAGGTGATTACTTATCAATAAAACCTGCTTATGTAATGACACACGATAATACCGGTGCTGTCATTCCCAAATTCAAATCAATTGGTGCAACCAAACTTGCAAATCCAAGACAAGTCGTTGTAACACTTGATCATAATGTTCAGGATAAAAGTGAAAAGAATTTAGAGAAGTACAAGAAGATTGAAGAGTTTGCCAAATCAATGGGAGCTGATTTCTATCCCGCTGGAAGAGGAATCGGTCATCAGATTATGTGTGAAGAAGGCTATGCATTTCCATTAACAATGGCTGTTGCTTCAGATTCGCATTCTAATATGTACGGCGGACTTGGCTGCTTAGGAACTCCTATTGTAAGAACCGATGCAGCAGCAATCTGGGCAACCGGCCGAACCTGGTGGCAAGTGCCTCCAATCGCTAAAGTTATTTTAAAAGGAAAATTAAGAACCGGTGTTACAGGAAAAGATTTAATCATTGCATTGTGCGGTCACTTTAACCATGATGAAGTATTAAATCACGCAATTGAATTTGTTGGCGATGGTGTTAAAAATCTGACGATTGATGAACGGCTTGCAATTGCAAATATGACTACTGAATGGGGTGCGTTAGCAGGTGTTTTTCCTGTTGATGATATTACAATTAACTGGTTAAGAAATAGAGCTGGCTATATCGCAAAACGCGGACTCGAAGGTGTTGCTTCTGATGCTGACCTGCCTGACGGCAAGGCAGGTGGAAATGGAGTTCATCCAAGAGTTAATTACAAAAGGATTGATGAGCTTGAAAAAAATATTCTTAGCGCTGATGATGATGCTTATTATTCAAAAGAACTAACTATTGACCTTTCAACAATTGAACATTTCGTTTCCGGACCAAATACAGTTAAAACTTTTGCACCTGTATCAGAATTGAAAAACAAAGAAGTAAAAATCAACAAAGCTTATTTAGTTTCCTGTGTAAACAGCCGACTTGATGATATTAAAGAAGCCGCAGAAGTTGTAAAAGGAAAAAAAGTCGCTGAAGGAGTTAAGTTCTATATAGCTGCTGCATCAAGTGAAGTACAGAAAGAAGCTGAGCAAAAAGGATATTGGCAAACTTTGATTGAAGCTGGTGCAATTCCACTTCCTCCGGGTTGTGGTCCTTGTATCGGATTAGGAACCGGTTTGCTCGAAGATGGTGAAGTTGGAATCTCAGCAACAAACAGAAACTTCAAAGGAAGAATGGGTTCACCTAATGCTTTTGCTTATCTTGCTTCTCCAGCAGTAGTGGCTTCTTCTGCTATTGCAGGAAAAATCTTTTACGATTGGAGTAATGGTGATTCAAAAATTTCTGGAAGTATCAAAGTGAATCCAAAAGTATCTGACAAAAAGATTTCTGTTAGAATAATTGAAAGCTTCAATCCTGTTATTGAAGGCGAATTGATTTTCTGTCATCAGGATAATCTCAATACAGATGGAATTTTTCCGGGCAAGTACACTTATAATGATGATATGACTCCGCAGCAGCAAGCAGAAGTTGTGATGGAAAATTACGATCCGGAATTTTCTAAAATTGCAAAAGCTGGCGATATACTTGTTGGTGGATTTAACTTCGGTATTGGTTCATCCAGAGAACAAGCAGCAACAGCGCTGAAGTACAAAGGAATTCAACTTGTGATCGCCGGTTCATTCAATGAAACATATAAAAGAAATGCTTTGAATAATGGATTTCTGTTAGTTGAATGTCCGGAGCTTGTAAATGAGCTTAAATCAAAATTTGGAACTGATAAACTAACTGTTAAAACCGGAATGATTGCAAAAATTGATTTTCGTAATTCTACCATATTCGTTGGAGAGAAATCATACAACATTGATCCTGTCGGTGAAGCTGCACAGGAACTGATTGTAACCAGCGGTTTAGAAGAATGGGTAAAGAAGAATCTTTAATTCAATGGGACGCTTAGAAAGCTGATTTTACTCAGCTGTGAGGATATTTTAATTCTTTGTAGTCAGTATGCCTTTATATTTGAAGTATTTACTGACTGTTAAATTAATGAATAACGCAGCAGGAAAATTTGTTCCGACCGAAGTAATCGGACAAATTTAAATCTATTTAATGGTTTTTAGTTGAATCAGATTATCAATGTTGATCAAGTTGTACAGGTAGAATAAATAGGCAATCCATGTAAAATTGTCTTCTTTGAGACCAAAATTATAGAATCGTCAGAAAGTCTTTTAATTACAGAGAACATGGTACAATTTCCTATTGAAGCTGGCATAATGATAAACTTATTTTTATTTCTGACATTGGACAGAGAAACCTCATTTGCATTCCTACCTTTTCTTGAAGAAAGCAAAAAATGTAAAAGCAAAATTTTTTCTTCGTGAAAGATCTAAAAATTTAGTAGGGATTTTTAATGATGTATTTACTGATAATACTTCTGATGCTCAAATTTATGATTTGCAAAAAGTGAGAAGTTTAAGAGAAAATCCGAATAATGTTAACATTTCATAATTTACAAGCGATAATTTTCTCTGTACTGATATTTTTGCTTCCAAAAGTGATGGTGCGATTGTTGAAAAAACGAACTAAATACAAATTTCAGCACAACTGTTATGAAATATTCGGATGGATATTTGCCTTACGGAATTGGTGGATGGCAAAATTTTATTTAATCAAAATGGACGATATTAGTAATTTCTTCGTTTCGTAATTCAATAATGGTTTTAGTTGATGAAGAATATTTTTTGGTTCCCGTAAATAAATTGATTTAATAGTAATCGAAAGAGGTATTGAAATAAATTTTGCAAGAAATGACTTATTAAATTCTGTAAATGGTTCTTCTTTACCTATTTGGTAT
>JAIMAZ010000052.1 GCA_023511695.1 Ignavibacterium sp. | reverse complement strand
GTTATGAAGGATTATCAAAATCACAGATAAAACTAGTTAAAAAAATTTCTAATGTTCAGAGACTTGATGAAATGCTCGTTATTGACTTTATAAAAACACAAGGTTCTCTTGCCGGAAAAAACTTTAAACTTAAAAAGTAAAACGACAAACAAACATTATCTTGTTGATACAGATATTCTTTTTGACCATCTGATTCATAATAATATTAATAAAAATTCCTTCCTAACCTCTTTGATGACAAAAGGAGAATGTTTTACAACAATATTAAACGCATCTGAATTATTTTTTTCTGCAACAACTGAAGAACACAGGATTGCAATTAAAAAACTTCTTTACGGATTGAAGGTTTTAGGATTAAACAGCAGATATGTTCTCGACATTCCACAATTTTCTGATAGGTTTAAGAATTATCGTGAATGTTTATTCTACATTGTGGCAGAAAAAAATAATCTGATCATCGCAACAAATACTCCTGAAAAATATAAATTCGGGAAAGTAAAAGTTGTCTCACAATTGAAATCTAACCGAATAACTAATAAATAGTTTTACTAAAAATTCAGTTTATATTTTTTATTTGCTTTATTATCTTAACTCAGCATAAAACAAAAATTGTTCAGCAAGCTTCTTTATGAAATTGATTAGATTAAATTATAAATGTGAATGTAATTCTGTGAGTTGTGAAGTGAAATTATTCAAACATATAACAAATCGTGAAGCAGCGTCACTCGATAAATATCTGAGTGAAATAGCAAAGGAACCACTCCTCACCCCAGAAGAGGAAATTCAGCTTGCTATTAAAATTCGTAACGGCGATACTTCGGCTCTCGAAAGACTTATTAAATCTAATCTTCGTTTCGTAGTAAGTGTTGCCAAACAATATCAGAATCAGGGTTTGTCACTCGGTGATTTAATTAATGAAGGTAATGTCGGTTTGATGAAAGCCGCAAGACGATTTGATGAAACCCGCGGATTCAAATTTATTTCTTATGCTGTATGGTGGATTAGACAATCAATACTTCAGGCACTTGCTGAACAGTCGAGAATTGTACGGTTACCACTTAATCGCGTTGGAACTCTGAACAAAATTGGTAAAGAGTATGGGAGATTGGAACAGGAATTTGAAAGGGAACCAAGTCCTGAAGAATTAGCAAATGCTCTCGAAATGGATGTAGAAGAACTTAGTGATGTTATGTTGATGAATGGTAAACCTATGTCTATGGATGCTCCGTTTAATCAGAATGATGAAAACAGTTTGCACGATGTTTTGGTCAATGATGATTTGCCTTCACCAGATGAAGTGCTTATGACGGAGTCACTCAAAGCAGAAATTAAAAATGCACTGGATGTATTGAATGAAAGAGAAAAAGAAGTATTAAAGTTATATTTTGGAATTGATACAGAACAGGCGCTCACTTTAGAAGAAATAGGTGAAAAATTTAATCTCACGCGCGAAAGAGTTAGACAAATCAAAGAAAAAGCTATCAGAAAACTACGCCATAATTCACGAAGTAAAAATTTAAAATCATATCTCGGATAATTAATGTATCATTATTTTTACTATTCTGTTTTGGCTATTTCACTATTAATCTTCTTTGGATGTTCTCCGGCTTCTCACACTGTTAGATACGGAAAAGATAATGAACAAACTCAAAAGTCAATTTCAACCCCAAGTATTGACACTCTGAATATAGAAGATGATGATGCGATTAACGAATATCTTGATCCGGATGACCTTCCTGAAGAAAAATCAACTTACAATATTTCCGATATTATGAAGAAATTTGAAAAGACAAGTGATTTGAGTGCTGAGCAAACAACTGCACGTGAAAAGTTGATAATGGAAATAATAAAATATCTTGATACACCTTACAAATATGGTGGGAGTACTTTAAATGGAATTGATTGCAGCGCATTCACTCAGTCAGTTTATCAGGATGCTTTGAATATCAATCTGAATCGCACGGCTCGTGATCAGTTTACACAAGGAAAAGTTATAAGCAAAGATGAACTTCAGTTTGGTGACTTGGTTTTCTTTAATACAAGAAGACGAGTTCGACCCGGACATGTTGGAATTTATATCGGTGATGGATTATTCGCTCATGCCAGCACAAAGGGTGGAGTAATGATCTCTTCGCTTGATGAAGATTATTATTCGAAGCGTTTTATGGGTGCAAGAAGAGTCGTTGATGAAAATACTTTTTAAAATAAAAAACTCTCCTGAGTTTTTTCAGGAGAGTTAAGTTTGTGCTCTTCAATTGTTAATTAACTACAACCGGTAGTTGCTCCGCAAGTCATACATTTCAAACATGTTCCGTTTCTTACCATTGTAATGCTTTGACATTCAGGACAAATATCACCAGTGTAACCACTTTCAATAGCTTTTTTAACTTTGGCTGTCAAGCCGTTTTGTTTTGACTGAACAGAACTCATTCCATAACTTGATGGAGAAGGGGAATATGATTCTACATTATGTTTGTCAAGCTCAACAACTCTTTCACTTACAACTTCTTCACTATAGAAATCAGGTTCGGAGATTTTCTTTACAATACCTCTCGAAGCTTTTGTCTGAATTTCATCATCATTAACATGTGCAAGATCATTTCTGCCTAAATATGTAACAGCAAGTTCGCGGAATATATAATCAATTACTGAAGTTGCCATTTTGATTTTTTCATTTCCTGTTACAATTCCGCTCGGTTCAAATTTTGTAAATACAAACGCATCTACAAATTCTTCCAGCGGAACTCCGTGCTGTAATCCTAACGAGATAGAAATTGCGAAACAGTTAAGCAGACTTCTGAATGCAGCACCTTCGCGATGCATATCAATAAATATTTCACCTAATTGACCATTTTCATATTCGCCAGTTCTGATGTAAACAGATTGACCATTAATTTTTGCTTTTTGAGTATAACCACTTCTGCGATCAGGAAGTCTTCTTCTCTTTGCAATGTATCTATGTATAATCTTCTCAGCAACTTTAACAATATCGTTCTTTTCTTTGTCTTCAAGAATGGCTTCTGCCTCTTCTTCAGTTAAAGTGTTTAGCGGCTGCGATAGTTTTGAACCATCTCTGTAAACTGCATTGGCTTTAACTCCCAATTTCCATGATTGCATATAAGCATCTTTAATATCCTCAATAGATGCATTATTTGGTAAATTAATTGTTTTGGAGATCGCGCCTGAAATAAATGGTTGTGCTGCAGCCATCATTTTGATATGTGCAATTGGTCTGATAAATCTTGTGCCTTTTTTGCCACATTTATTTGCACAATCGAAAACAGGATAATGTTCGTGTTTCAAGAATGGTGCACCTTCAATTGTCATTGTACCACAGATGTAATCATTAGCTGTTGCTATTTCCTGTTTTGAAAATCCAAGTCTCTGAAGTAAATCAAAATCATAAGAGTTTATTTCATCCTCACGGAAACCAAGGTTCTTAATTAAAAACTCGTCACCAATTGTATAACGATTAAAGGCAAAGGAAATATCAAAAACTGAAGGCAAGGTTTTATCAATCTTATTTATAATCTCATCAGTAAACCCTTTTGCTTTTAACGACTGAGGATTGATATATGGACAACCTTCAAGTGTTCCAGCACCCTTGGCATATTTAATAATTTCGTTTATTTGATCCTTATTATAACCAAGCTTTTCAAGTGCCGGCGGAATAGATTGGTTGATAATTTTGAAGTAACCACCACCAGCCAGCTTTTTGAATTTTACTAAAGCAAAATCTGGTTCAACACCGGTAGTATCGCAATCCATTACCAGTCCAATTGTTCCGGTAGGTGCAATTGCTGTAACCTGAGCATTTCGATAGCCGTATAAAGTTCCTAATTCAACAGCAAGATCAGCATCTTCTCTTGCAGCTTGAAGTAAATCTGAAGGACAGTGTTTTGGATTAATACCAACAGGAAAAATAGTTAGACCTTCATATTCTTCATTCGGAACATTGTAAGCAGCTCTTCTGTGATTTCTAAGAACACGCAGCATATTCTCTTTATTCTCTTCATAGCGTGGAAATGGACCAGCTTCTTTTGCAAGTTCTGCAGATGTTGCATACGCTGTCATGTGCATTATTGCAGTCAATGCGCCGGCAATCGCAAATCCTTCATTACTATCGTATGGAATTCCTTGCAGCATTAGTAATGCACCAAGATTTGCATAACCTAATCCAAGCGTGCGGTATTCATAACTTAATCTTGCAATTTCTTTGCTTGGGAATTGTGCCATTACAACGCTTATCTCTAAAACGATAGTCCACAATCGCGAAGCATGTCTGAATGCATCTATATTGAATTTAAAGTTATCTTCATCGTAGAATTTTACGAGATTAATTGAAGCAAGGTTACAAGCAGTGTCATCAAGAAACATATATTCACTGCAAGGGTTCGATGCTCTGATTTCTCCGCCGGCTGGACAAGTATGCCATTCGTTGATTGTATCGTGGTATTGAATTCCGGGATCAGCAGAGGACCAGGCTGCGTAAGCAATTTGTTCCCAAAGATCTCGTGCTTTTAATACTTTACAAGGTTTAGGTTCTCTGTTTTCTTTTTTAGCTTTTCTTTTCTCAGTTCGCCAATATAATTTCCAATCACCATCACTAATCACAGCATGCATAAAATTATTTGTTACTCTGACAGAGTTATTTGAATTCTGACCTGAGACAGTAGCATAAGCTTCTGAATTCCAATCAGTATCATAAATCGGGAATTCAATTGATCTGAATCCTAATTTTGCTAAATGAATTACTCTTTCAATGTAATTATTCGGTATCTGAGCATTGCGCGCTTCAATTATTGCATGTTTTAGTTTCTTATTTAGTTGTTTATTGAATCTATCGTTTTCAGGATGCTCATCGTAACAGGCTTTCATAATTGCATTCAAATGGTAATTGCAGAGTTTTGAACCTGCAACTAATGCAGCAACTTTTTGCTCTTCAACAACTTTCCAATTAATATACTCTTCGATGTCAGGGTGATCTAAATCTAATGTAACCATCTTTGCAGCTCTTCGGGTTGTTCCGCCAGATTTAATAGCTCCTGCAGAACGATCGCCAATTCTTAAGAATGACATTAATCCAGAAGATTTTCCGCCGCCGCTCAAAGGCTCATTTGCGCCGCGAAGTTCTGAAAAGTTTGAACCAGTTCCTGATCCATACTTAAATAATCTTGCCTCTCGAACCCAAAGGTCCATAATACCGCCTTCGTTAACGAGGTCATCTTTAATTGATTGAATAAAACAAGCGTGTGGTTGAGGATGAGTGTAAGCATCTGTTGATTTAACAAGTTCACCGGTTTCGTGATCAACATAATAATGTCCCTGAGAAGGACCTGAAATTCCGTATGCCCAGTTTAAACCTGTATTGAACCATTGAGGACTATTTGGTGCTGCCATTTGATTGGCAAGCATATACATCATTTCATCATAGAATATTTTTGCATCTTCCTCTGTATCAAAATATTTTGCTTTCCAGCCCCAATATGTCCATGTTCCGGCAAGACGATGAAAAACCTGACGAGCATCTTTTTCAGAAGTATATCTATCGTGTTCAGGTAATTCCTGTAATCTTTCAACATCTGCTGTTGATGGTAACAACCAATTAGGAACACCTTTTTCTTTAACTTTCTTAAGTAACTTTGGTACACCAGCTTTTCTAAAATACTTCTGAGCAATAATATCTGTTGCAACCTGCGACCACTGTGAGGGCACATAAACATCTTCCATCTTAAAAACTATTGAACCATCCGGATTGCGTATTTCTGAAGTGCGTTTTTCGAATATAAAATCTGATAAAGGATCTTTCCCCTCGACGGTAAAAAATCTTTTTATTTGCATCCAACTCTCCCGCGGATTATGTTATTAAAAAACTTGTTTAATTATTGGTGTGTATTGAACTGAAAAAATTTTTTCTTGGTTATATTGTATGAACCAAAGATTAATGTGGGCGTGAAACTAATCAAAAATCTTTCTTCACGCAAGAAGTAATAAAAAAATTTTTTCAGTACAAACTTTCATTCACAAATTATCACTTCATCAATTAAAAACAAATGTTTAAAAAAAAATTTTTTTAACGCAAAAAGTTTGGATTAGATAATAAATTTTTTATAAGTAATTTTTCAGTGTAAATTATTTTAAGAATAATGGAAAATTTTAAAGACGAATTAATAATTGAAATAAAAAATCTTTCTAAAAACTTTAAAAACCTTAAAGCTGTTGATAATCTTAACATCAATGTTTTCAAAGGGGATGTTTTTGGATTTTTAGGTCCTAACGGCGCTGGCAAAAGTACAACAATACGGATGTTGCTTACCTTAATTAAACCGACAAAAGGGAACATAAAAATTTTTGGAAAGGATTTGCAAAAAGAACGATTGTCAATCCTTCGAAATGTAGGAGCGATTGTTGAGAAACCAGATTTTTATGGCTATCTCTCAGCATATAAAAATCTGGAAATTTTAAGCAGAATTTCAGGACACGATATTTCCAAAAAAAGAATTATGGAAGTTCTCGAATTAGTTGGATTGGCAGAAAGATATAAAAGTAAAGTTAAAACTTTTTCTCACGGAATGAAACAACGTTTAGGTTTAGCTCAGGCATTACTTCATGATCCTGAGTTAATAATACTTGATGAACCAACAACCGGTTTAGATCCGATGGGAATGAAAGAAATACGCGATCTTATTATTCACCTTAGTCGTGACCAGAAGAAAACAGTGTTTCTTTCCTCACATATACTTTACGAAGTTGAACAAGTTGCAAATCGTATGATAATAATTAACAAAGGAACTGCAAGGGTTGAAGGCGCTGTGAAAGAATTGCTTGACGCTTCAAATCTTTCTGTTACTTTTGAAGTGAATGATGTCGAAAAAGCAAAATCAGTCTTATTGAATACAACATGGAGTCAAAAACTAAAAGGTATAACAAACAACAAAATGGAACTTTCAATCAGTAATAGTGATGTTGCTATGTTAAATAGATTTCTTGTTGAAAATGGCATTGATGTTAGTTCTATAATTCCGACACGCTCACTCGAAGAGTATTTCTTAAAAATTACAGAAGAGGCATCCTGATGATTACTTTAATTAATATTGAGCTTTATAAGATTTTTAAGAAATGGAGAACTTATATTGGTTTCATAGCCATCGGAATCTTAGTCCCTATAATTCATATAGCAATGGTATTTGAAGGGAAAAATACCATTGATTTTATGACCAGAAATATTCAGCAGTCTTTTGTTTTTGTTGGAAACTTATTAAACACTTATCTGATTTCTTACATTGTGCTGACAAGTTTAACAGTTCATATTCCATTTCTCATCACTTTAGTTGCAGGCGATTTACTCGCAGGTGAAGCCACAGCTGGAACTTACAGATTAATGTTAACTCGTCCTGTAACCAGAGGAAAATTTGTTACGGCAAAATTTATTGCAGGAGTAATCTATACAAACTTGCTTATTCTCTGGCTTGCTTTAATGAGTCTGGTTATTGGTTATTTCATTTTTGGTGTCGGAGAACTTTTAATTATTAGAGGCGATATGATAATTATTTTTGAACAGAAAGATGTTCTGTGGAGATTTTTATGCGCTTATGGATTTGCTTCTTTAGGAATGACAGTTGTTGCATCACTTGCTTATCTTTTTTCTTCGCTTGTTGAAAATGCAATTGGACCAATTGTAGGTACAATGGCTGTTATTATTGTTTTCGTAATTCTTTCAGCAATAAATGTTGATTTACTTCAATCCATAAGACCATATCTTTTTACAAATTATATTTCTTCCTGGCAGTTGTTCTTTGATGACCCGATTGACATAACGGAAATTTTTAAATCTATCGGAATTCTTACTTTGCATGTTTTTTTATTTTTTGGCGCAACACTAATTATCTTTAAAAGAAAAGATATTCTTACTTAAAGAGGATTTTATGAGAACTATAATTTTATTTTTAGTGATTTCTTTACTTGAAATATTTCCACAACAGAAGGTTGCTGATGAACTTATTAACGCTGTGATTACGAATTATAACCGTGTTAAAGATTATGAAGTAGATGTCGAGATAAAAGTAGATGTTGATTTCCTGAAAGTTCCCGAATCGAAAGCAAAAATATTTTTCAAGCAACCGGATAAAATCAGATTGAAATCAGAAGGCTTTGCGCTTCTTCCTAAAGAAGGACTTGATTTTTCTCCTGCGGCACTTACAAGAAAAGTTTATACTGCAATTTATGAACAAGATGTAATGCTTAACGGAATAAAAACCTCGCTTGTAAAAATCATTCCGGTAGGAGAGCAATCAAATATTATTCTTTCAACTCTTTGGATTGATCCGGTAAATAAAGTTATCAGAAAAGTTGAATCAACCACTAAAACTAACGGAACATTTACGATTGAATTATTTTACACCGATTCATTCAAATTTCCTTTACCTGAGAAAATGGTTTTCTCCTTTAATATTGACAAACTCAATCTTCCCAAAGCATTTTCTAGTGATGGAACTCCACCATCAAAAAGAAAGCGGCTGCCTGATGCACCAACAAAAGGTAATGTGATTGTGAAGTATTTAAATTATAAAGTTAATATTGGGATTCCGGATTCGGTCTTTGAAGAGAAGCAATAAAAATAGCGATGGTAGTTTGCAAGGGTTACTAAGGAGGGAACCATTAGCACTCTAGGAGGCATTTATGACTACCATCGCCTAAATTCTGATACAACAATAAAACAATGAACTAAAATAAAAAAGTCATAAAATCATCATTCACAAAAAATTCTCTGAAGATCTATTTAAAGTTGATTTCAATCACCTGATCATTTTTGTTTAAAATAAATTTCGCTGCATTCCAGGAAGGTGGTCCGAATAGTCCTTTTACATTATTTGAAAAACCGTAATCTTCTTCAGGAATACCTAAAAAGTTTGTATCAAAATCATCATTATTGTTTTCATCGTGAAAAGCTTTAATCGCATAATTTCCTGCTTGTAAATTGTCGAACACAGCAATTGCCTGATTATTCCGTATCTCAATTATTGCAGCTTTGTAAGGTGATCTGTCATCTTTATAATTTTCGGGTGAATTACAAAGTGCAACCTTTACAGTTCCTTGATCATTTTTTAAACCGTTAATCTTTACCACTAATCTGGCTTTTTGATTATCGCCAGCATAAGTAATCAGAGAGAATAAACCAATTAAAAGAAAATATTTTATTAAGTGAATATTCATCTTTCCTATTCTTTAAATTTCTTAAAAATTACAGATGTGTTATGTCCACCAAATCCAAACGCATTACTTAGAGCATAATTTACAATTCTTTGTTGAGGTTTGTTAAAAGTATAATTTAGGTCACACTCTGGATCAGGATGTTCGAAGTTGATAGTTGGTGGTATGATATCATTAACTACAGCAAGAATTGATGCAATCGCTTCAACAGCGCCAGCAGCACCAAGCAAATGTCCTATCATACTTTTTGTTGAAGATAAATTCATCTTATATGCATACTCACCAAACACTTTTTTGATGGCTTTAGTTTCAGCAATATCGCCAAGAGGAGTAGAAGTTCCGTGCATATTTATATAATCAATTTTATCAGGAGTAATTCCAGCAGTTTTAAGCGCCATTTCCATTGCAAGAATAGCTCCAGTTCCTTCAGGATGAGGTGCAGTAATGTGATGTGCATCAGCAGAAAGACCAACTCCAACAATTTCAGCATAAATTTTTGCACCTCTTTTTTGTGCGATTTCAAGTTCTTCTAAAAGAATTGCTCCTGCACCTTCACCCATCACAAATCCATCTCTTGTAGCATCGAATGGTCTGCTTGCTGTTTCAGGTGAATCATTTCTTGTTGATAGAGCTCTGTTTGCGTTAAATCCACCAACTCCAATTTCATTTATGGATGCTTCACTTCCACCAGCAATCATTCTGTCTGCTAATCCATTTTTAATAAGTAAGTATGAATCGATCAGATTATTATTTCCTGTGGCACAAGCAGAGACTGTGCAGTAGTTTGGACCTTGAAAACCATATTGCATTGAAATATGCCCGGCAGCAATATCCGGAATTAACATTGGAATAAAGAATGGAGAGATTCTGTTTGGTCCTTGTTCACGATTTATAACAGATTGCTCGTAGAATGTTTGAATTCCACCAATTCCACTACCGAATATTACACCGATATTAAATTTTTCTTCATCAGACAATTCTTCAGGCTTCAAACCACTATCTTCAATACATTGCTTGGCAGATACCAATGCATATTGAGCAAAAGGATCGAGTCGTCGTGCGGTTTTTTTGTCAAGATATTTTGTAACATCAAAATCTTTCAATTCACAGGCAAACTTAGTTTCAACTCTGGAAGCATCAAATCCTTTAATTGGAGCTGCACCACTTTTACCTTGCATCATTCCCTCCCAGAATTCTTGTACAGTTAATCCAATTGGAGTTAATGCGCCCATTCCTGTAATTACTACTCTTCGATTAGAAATCATAAATTTCCTTTCAATTATTCTTGTAAAGTTCAAAAATTATATGCAAAGATAGATAAATTTAGTTGATTGATTAAAGAAAAATCTGATGAATGGATTTCAGAACTTGTCTTCTGAAAGTCTGAAAATTGTCCATTCCTCCAAAGGTTTTGCACCGATACTTTTATAAAAATCAATTGCTGGTTGATTCCAATCGAGCACAACCCATTCAACTCTGCCACAATTTCGTTGCTTTGCCAATTTAATTACTTCATTAAGTAAAGCTTTTCCGATTCCTTTGCCTCGAAATTCTGGTCTTACATAAAGGTCTTCAATGTATAAACCAGGTCTACCTAAGAAAGTTGAAAAATTGTGAAAGAAAATAGTTTGTCCGGCTAAAACTCCATTGAGTTCTGCAATTAAAACTTCAACGAATTTCTGTTCACCGAAAATTACTTTTTCAAGATGTTTTTCTGTCGTTACAACTTCATGCAATAATTTTTCGTAATCTGCTAATTCTTTTATCATCATCAGAATATTAGGTATATCTGATTTTTCAGCTCGCCTGATTTCTAATTTTTCTGTTAGCATTTTTGTTTAAGTATTTATTTTAGAAAAGGAAGATTTTCTTTAAGAATATTTTTAATTATGTTATACTTCAGCTCAACTTCTATTGAACCCATTGCATATGATCCTATTTCATAAGGATCAAATTGAATGACCAGAGAATTTGGAGTGATGAAAAAATCCTGATCTTCTGAAATGATTAATTCATCTTCAAATAATCCAGCCTCATTTAAAGAATTTGCATTAAACATATTAAGAATTTCTTCAGAGCAAAATTCTGATAATGCTTGCAGCGAGTTTGGTTTTAAAATGTCGTCAAGAGTTAACACTGCGCCATCAGAAGTTCTGATATTATAGCCAACTGAATAATAGTTTCCATGTGCACCACCGGTAAACTCAAAATAATCCATTACAATGCTGATAAAATCCTTGCTGTTATAAGCTACTCTGTAATCTGCTTCAAAACTAAATACCCAATCTGGTGGAAACTCTGAAGTATAGTCTGTATCGGATGTAAATTCATCATACCAGGTTTTTGCCTGCATAAATTCTGATTCAAGAAATGAATTAATTTTTTTCTGGACTTCTGAATTGTTAAGTCCGCTTATCTGAGGATAAGATATTTTAACATAAGCCGAAGTGTCTTCAGTTGATTTAAAGAATTCTTTTTTAATTATAGTCAATGAATCAACTTAAGCGTAAAGAGAAGTTGTTATAAAAAATAAAACGAATAAAAATTTTAATGATTTCATTTTGTATCCTGAGTATTATTATTCTCTGTTTTAGATGCAGTTGAAATTGCAGTAAAAAATTTTTTTTCAACAAACAAAGCAAGCTCTGAAAAAATATAACCGAAAACTATTCCAATTAAAGCTCCGCCAATTATATCAGAAGGATAATGTAATCCAAGGTAAACTCTTGAGATTGCAACCAAGCCAGCAGTAATGAACAAAACCCATTTCAGTTTTGGAAAAAGTTTATAGAAAAAGAATGCAGCAGCAAAATTATTTAAAGCGTGATTTGATGGGAAAGAATATGTTCCTGTACAACCAACTGGCGTAATAACATCAGTGAGAATATCACAAGGTCTCGGTCTTGCAAAGAATTCTTTAAGCAATCTGTAGCCGGTTTGGTCAGAAGCAATTATAAGCAAAATTACTCCGATAACGGCAATTTTTCCTCTTTTCCCGCCTTTTGTCCAGCTAATTCCAAGCAAAATAACATAAGCAATGTACCAGTTATTCACACTTGTTATCATAGAGAAAAATTTATCAAGAATAGGCAAGGAAATTGTATGATTAAAGAAATAAAAAATCATCAGGTCAATGGAGTAAAGAAAATCGCTCATTTTTACCTTTGTAAATAAATCTGATGGTTAAAAATAATTAAAGAATCAGGTAAATTTTCAATTAATATGTAGATTTAACTGAAATTTTTACAATAGTTCGATGGACAGAAAAGAAACTCTAATAGAATTTTTATTAAATCCTGCAGCATTTTTCAAGAAAGAAAACTATCTGAAAATAAGGCAGGAATCCAGGAAACATCTCGTTACTCCTCTTAAAGTTATTGCTTTTATGGTTGCTGTTTCCGGATTGTTCGCAATGGTTTTTGAAGTCAGGTATTATCAACACCTTCAATTGGAAATTTATTTTACCCGATTGTTTGCTACCCTGATTGCTTTTCTGATATTGGTTTTTGTTAATTCAAAAAATTCTGAAAAATATTCTACCTTTTTGGTTCACATACTTCTGCTTA
>JAIMAZ010000051.1 GCA_023511695.1 Ignavibacterium sp. | reverse complement strand
AATCAGTAAAACCGGTTATTCGAATATTCCTGTATTAAAAGGCAGACAATCAGTTGGTTCTATAAAAGAAAATCGACTTCTTGCAAAGCTTGTTGACGATCCGACTTTATATAATGCAAAAGTAAAAGATCTTATGGATGAATCTCTTCCGGTGATTGATGCAAAAACAGAAATCTCAGAAGTAAAGAAATATCTGAAAGAAAATCCGGCAATACTTGTCAGTGAATTTGGATTGATTACAGATATTATTACAAGATATGATTTGATAAATACATTAGAACGCTGATGACGCAGATCAGGCAGATCATCGCAATTTTTAATCAGTGAAAATCTGCTAAATCAGAGTAATCCGCGTTCTATTTCTCAAAATAAATTTGAAGGAAAAATTATGGGCTTTTCAACAGACGCAATTCACGCTGGTCAGATCCCTGATCCAACAACAGGAGCTGTTATTACTCCGATTTATCAAACCTCTACTTATGCTCAATATGAGCTTGGTAAAAGCACAGGATTTGAGTATGGCAGAACTCATAACTTTACTCGTCAGGCACTTGAAAAAAATATTGCGACACTCGAAAAAGGTAAATACGGAATTGCCTTCGCATCAGGACTCGCTGCAACACACGCTTTAATGAGTTTGGTAAAAGCTGGTGATCACATTGTTATATCAAACAATGTTTATGGTGGTACTTATCGTTTATATGAATTAAACATGAAAAATTATGGATTGGATTTTTCGTGGGTTGATACAACAAATCTGGAAAATATTGAGAATGCAATTCGTTCTAATACCAAAATGATTTTTATTGAAACTCCAACTAATCCAATGCTTAATATCACTGACTTAAAAGGTGTTGCTGATATTGCAAGAAAAAATAACTTGATTTCAGTTTGTGATAACACTTTTATGAGTCCTTATTTTCAGAATCCTCTTACATTTGGAATTGATATTGTTCTGCATTCAACAACCAAATATTTGAACGGTCATAGCGATGTAATTGGTGGAATTCTTGTTACGAACGATGAAAAAATTCACGAACGATTAAGATACATTCAAAATGCTGCAGGTGGAGTTCCTTCACCATTCGATTGCTGGCTTGTGCTTCGTTCAACAAAAACTCTTGCTGTAAGAATGAAACAACACGAAGCAAATGCAATTGAGTTTGCAAATTTTCTTGAACAATCCGGCATGGCTAAAAAAGTTATTTATCCCGGACTTAAATCTCATCCGCAACACGAACTTGCAAAGCAGCAAATGAGAGGTTTTGGTGGAATGGTCTCAGCTGATTTTGGCACAATCGAACGAGCAAAAAAAGTTTTAAATGGAGTTAAGATTTTTACTCTTGCTGAAAGTCTTGGTGGAGTTGAAAGTTTAATTTGTCATCCGGCATCAATGACGCATGCTTCTGTTCCAAAAGATGAAAGAGATAAAATGGGATTAACAGATTCTCTCGTTCGCTTCTCGGTTGGAATAGAAGATGTTGAAGATTTGATTGAAGATGTTAAGCAAGCGATTTCAAAGTGAATTTACTTAAATCAGATTATTAGATATTACCTGAGAGATTGAGCAAATTTGGTTTTTATCGTTTTGACTATGTTTGCAGAAAATAAAATTATTGTTACATGAAAAAATATATTTTGTTACTTACAGTAATTTTTCTTAATAGCTTCATCATTGCTCAAAATGAAGAAGAAGAGAAGCAAGGAATCGAAATTTTTCTTATAGATGCTTATTGTAAACCGGATACACCTCATCCTTTTATCTTATCGTTTTATACAGATGTACCTGCTAAATCAAAAGTAATTCTTGAAAAAAAATATGAGTTTATTGTTAGTAAAGATTTTTCTGAGATGCACACCATTCAAATTGATATTACAAAATTATTCTTTCTTGATAAACAAGTTCAGTTTATTATTCAGGTTGAAGATACCCTCGGTAATAAGGTAACCTCAGAAACATTTGATTTTGATTTGCCTTATGAACCGGTAATAACGGGTGGTTCAAGTTTGTTTACTCTTTGTTTATTCGGTGGATTTGTTTTTCTTTTACCAACACCCAACTATGTAATTCAAAACGGAAATTCTCATTTTAGTTTAACAAAAGAAATTCCATTTCTTTCATTTCGCTCAAAGAGTTTCAGATATCCGGCTTCTTATTTTGCTTTTGAATTTACTTATATCTTTAACGCAACTGATAAAAAATTTTTCCGCACGAGTTACAAACGGATTTTTGAAATTCCTGTCTTAGAATATATTTCTCCTGGTATTGGAGGTTATACCAACTTTTCAGGCAACAACGGAATTGCACCTGAATTTACTATAGGATTGTTCAGAGTCTTCGATACTTTTACTATTTACTCTCGCTACAGATATAACTTTCAGCCATCCGGAAATAAATCGCATTTCCATGAGATAAATTTGGGGCTTTACTCAGGATTCTTTTCTATTTATTTATGAAAAAAAATTTTGGAATGAATTTCCGAAATTTTGTGTTTCCAAACTAAAAGAGATTTTATGCGTTTTACTTTAATAATTATTCTTTTATCAGTTCACATTTCGTTTTCGCAAACTGGTTCAATTCAAGGAAAAGTTACAGATGGAAGAAATCCAATTCCTGCTGTGAATGTTTTTATTCCGGAACTCGGAACAGGCGATGCTACAAATGAGAAAGGTTTTTACCATCTAAAAAATCTTCCTGCAAGAAAATTGGAAATAAGATTCAGTGCTGTTGGATATGAAACCAAAGAAGTAGATGTTGAAATACTTCCGAATAAAACAATTGAGTTAAACATAGTTCTGCAGGAAAAAATAATTGAAGTTCAGACTGTTGAAATTACTGCTCTTCGGCAGCAGGAACAGAAGGATACAAGAACAAGTCTGATTGATTTGAGCCCGAGAAGTGCAAAAATTCTTGCTGGCGGTGTTGAAGATGTTTTACGAACATTGCAGTCTTTGCCGGGCGTTTTGGCACCAAATGATTTTTCTTCACAACTTATTGTTAGAGGCAGTGGTCCGGATCAGAATCTGATTATTATGGATGACATTGAAGTGTTTAATCCATACAGACTTTACGGTGTTATCAGTATGTTTAATCCTGATGCAGTTTCAGATGTTAATCTAATCTCAGGTGGATTTCCTGCAAAGTATGGTGATAGACTTTCTGCTGTGCTTGATGTTACAAATCGTGAAGGAGATATATCAAGAGCTTTTAAGGGAAATATTAATGCTTCTATAGTTGATGCGAATATTGTTTTGGAAGGAAGAAATCCTTTCAATATAAAAGGAAGCTGGTTAATTAATTCAAGAAGAACATACTATGATTTGATAATCGAGCCATTTGTAAAAAGCGCTGGTTTGGTTGATGATAATACATCATTCCCAAATTTTTATGACTTTCAGGCAAAGCTTGTATTTGGTCCATTTAACGGAAGTAAAATTCTTTTGAACGGAATTCTTTCAAGAGATGGAGTGAATGTAATCAGCGGAAAAGAAAGAAATACTCCTGACAGCGTTGGTGTTTTTAACATTACTCGTAATGATGTTTTAGGTGCTGCATGGCATTTTGCTCCTTCTAAAAAACTTTTAAACAAAATTGTTTTTTCCTGGTATAAAAATAACGGCAACACTGATTTTGATTCTCAGATACTCGATCCATCATTGAACAGAAGCACATTTGAAGATGCGATTCCTGATACTCTCAGACCATACTTACTTGGTTTCAGATTCAAAGGAGATTTTGATTACAGAAAAATTTCTGTTGACGATAAATTTACTTACTTGTGGGGAGATAATGTTTTTGAAGCAGGTGTTGGATTTGATAAAATGGAAACCACAATAGACTTTAAATTTGATTTAGACCCACAGCTTGAAGCTATATTTGCAGCCAACCCACAATTCAGAGCAGTACTTAGTGATTTGAAGGATGTTAAAAAATATAATCGCTACCGTGCATATCTTCAAAATAATTTTAAGATAACCGATAGATTTTATTTCAATCCGAGTTTAAGATATGATTATTATGACTTACTCGATAAACAATATTTAGCTCCAAGAATTTCTCTTTCATACGCAATAGATGATATTACTACACTCAGAGCTGTTTGGGGAATTTATTATCAATCACCTGGTTACGAAAAACTTCGCGATCAGAATGTTTTGTTTGACTTAACAGATACCTATACAAAAGCCCTCGAAGCAGAAAGAGCTATCCATTATGTTTTGGGTATTGAAAGATGGATTACAAATCAGTGGTCTTTAAGATTTGAATCTTACTTCAAGAAGTTTGATAATCTCATTGTTCAGAAAATTGTTCCGGGCACAAGATTTATAACAGAAGTTATTCCCGGAAAAGATCCTAAGCTTGCAACGAGTTGGACAAGGCCTGTTCCGATAACAGGAGATTCAGTTACTCAAGTCCCAATCAACAATTCTGATGGCGAAGCTTATGGCTTTGAATTTTTCCTTGCAAAAAGAAATATTGAACGCGGCTCAAAACTTTCCGGTTGGATTTCATACTCACTTGCATATGCAAATCGTTATGAGTCAGGTGAAGAACTTCCATTCAGATTTGATCAGAGGCATACTGTAAATATTGTACTGAATTATGAATTCAATAATTGGTTTAATGTTGGATTACGCTGGCAATACGGTTCTGGTTTTCCTATAAGCGAACCTTTGGGAATTAAACCTAGAATAATTTATACCGATTCAAATGGCGATGGAGTATTAGACAATCCCGTAATTGCAACTAGAAAACCGTTCGGCAATCCAAATGCTGAAGGCGAAGTAATTTATGATATTGATTTTGGTACACAGAAATTTAATGCCCGCAAACCAGCTTATCATCGTCTTGATATAAGATTTAATTTTGTAACAAATTTCTGGAATCTTGATTGGATTTTTTATCTCGATGTAGTAAATGTTTACAATAGAAAAAATGTTGTTGGTTATGATTACTACATTACTGAAGATCTTCAGTTAGGAAGAGAACAAAATAATATGTTCCCGATTTTGCCAACATTAGGATTTTCGGTTAAGTTTTAACCAAAACATTCATAAATTCCATATCATAAAAAAAATTTTTCTTGTAAATGAAAAAATCAATTATACTTTGGATAATCGCATTTCTATTAACTGCTGGTACTGCTGTTTATCAAAGAATTACCGGACCGACATACCCATTAACCGGTGAAACAATTCTTAAAGATTTTAAAATAAAATACTCTCTTGATCGCTCACATTCTGGAGATAATCATCATTTAGTTAGAATTAAAGTTCGTGATGATAATGTTACCGGCTTACTTGAATGGAAAAGATACAAGACAAACGATAACTGGCGCATTCAAAGAATGAAATTTATTGATGGTGAATTAGTTGGTTCACTTCCTGCTCAGCCACCAGCCGGAAAACTTGAGTACAGAATCATTCTCACTGATGATGAATATCAGGTTTTAATTCCTCAGGAAAGACCTGTTGTAATAAGATTTAAAGGGGAAGTTCCAACTTATTTTTTGATTCCTCATGTGATTTTTATCTTTCTTGCAATGTTGTTTTCAACTCGTGCTGGATTAGAATATTTCAATAAACAGCCAAGATATGATAAGCTTGTTTACCTTACATTGATTTTTTTAATACTTGGTGGTTTTATTTTCGGACCGATTATGCAATACTTTGCTTTCGGAGAATTCTGGACAGGCTTTCCTTTTGGATATGATTTAACTGATAATAAAACTCTTATTGCTCTGATTGGCTGGCTGGTTGCATTTTTTATGATGAAGCGTTCTTCAAAACCTCAGCGTTGGATTATTGCTGCATCAGTTTTAATGTTTGTTGTATTTCTTATTCCACATAGTGTTCTTGGCTCTGAATTAGATTACAACAAACTTGATAACACAATAAAGATGAAGAAGTAGTATAAAAAAATTTTTAAATTCCTGAAAAGTATTGAACGAAGAAAAACAAATATTTACAGTCTCAGAATTAACTCAGTCAATTAAGTTTGTTCTGGAATCAGCTTTTGATAACATTTCAGTTGAAGGGGAAATTTCAAACTTTAAATCACATGTTTCCGGTCACTGGTACTTTAATCTAAAAGATGAAAATGCAGTTATCAACTGCACAATGTGGCGCGGTTTTAATAATTATGTATTCTTCACTCCTCAGGATGGAATGAAAATAATTGTTACCGGAAGATTAACTGTTTATCCTCCTCGCGGAAGTTATCAGATTGATGTTAGAAGTATGAAACCTGCCGGCGAAGGTGAACTTCAGGCAGCTTTTGAAAGATTGAAACAGAAATTAAAATCTGAAGGACTATTTGATGTAGAGCGTAAAAGAGCAATTCCTTTTTTCCCAAGCAAAATAGGAGTTATAACAGCTATTGATGGTGCTGCAATTCGCGATATGATTTCAGTTGCCGAAAGAAGATTTCCATTGGTTGAACTAATAATTGCTCCTACCAAAGTTCAGGGAAGTGGTGCTGCAGAAGATATAGTAGATAGTTTAACTGAATTGAACAAAATAAAAGATATTGATGTTATTATTCTTGCTAGAGGCGGCGGTTCAATTGAAGATCTTTGGGCTTTTAATGAAGAAATTGTTGCAAGGGCTATTTATACATCCAGAATTCCTGTAATCACCGGCATCGGACATGAAATTGATTTTACCATAGCTGACTTTGTTTCTGATTTGAGAGCGCCAACTCCATCGGTTGCAATGGAACTGGCTACACCAGACAAGCAGGAACTTAAGAATGCAATTGAATACCTTGATCAAAAGATGGAAGAATTATTGTTAGAAAAGATTCAGGAATACAGACAAAGAATTGATGATGTTGTTGACTCTTATATGTTCAGATATCCATTAGAAAAGGTAAGGAATTTTTATCAAAAGATTGATAACTTGTTCTATAAAATTTCTCAGCAAATTGACAGAAAAATTTTATTGTCCGAAAGGGAAATTCAAAAATATTTTTCAATCATCAGTTCTTACGATATAGAAAAAACTTTGAAGAAAGGTTTCACTCTTATCAAACAGGATGATAAATTTGTTACAAGAAAACAAATGTATCTTTCCTCAAAGCCGGTTACAATAAAATTTTATGATGGCGAATTAAATTTGGATGACAAATGAGTAAAACAAAATCAACTAAATCATTCGAGGATAAACTAAAAAGACTTGAGCAGATTTCAGAAATGCTGGAAAGCGGTGAAGTTCAGCTTGAAGAGTCAATAAGTTTATTTGAAGAAGGAATTAAACTTTCGAAAGAATGTTTAACAATATTGGAAAATGCAGAATTAAAAATAACTCAGCTTAAAAAAGAAGTTTCTAACAAATCAACTGATGAAGGTGAAGATGAATAACAACGGCGAAAATCAATTATCAACATCACAGAAATATCCTGTCCTATCAAAAGTAAATTATCCATCAGATATTAAACAGATGGATGTAACAGAATTAAAAGGATTATGTAAAGATATTCGCGAATATCTTGTTGATACTATTTCAGAAATTGGTGGTCACTTCGGTGGCGGACTTGGAACAGTCGAACTTACTGTTGCAGTTCACAAAGTTTTTAACACCCCTTACGATTTGGTTGTTTGGGATACAGGTCATCAAGCATATCCACATAAAATTTTAACAGGAAGAAAAGAAGCATTAAAACGTATTAGAAAGTTTGGCGGTATAAGCGGCTTCTTAAAAAGAACTGAAAGTGAGTATGATGCTTTTGGAGCCGGACACGCTACAACTTCAATTTCTGCTGCACTCGGAATGGCTGTAGGTCGGGATTTGAATAATGAGCCAAACAGAAAAGTAATTGCTATAATAGGTGATGGCGCAATGACAGGCGGAATGGCTTATGAAGCAATGAATAATTCAGGTTTATTGAAGTCAGATTTAATTGTTATTCTTAACGATAACAGAATGTCTATTGCACCAAATGTCTGGCAGATTTCAAATTACTTTACTGAAATGATTTCCCATCCTGACTATAATAAATTCAAAGCTCAGATTTGGGATCTTACTGGTAAACTTGATGCGTTTGGCGACAGACTAAGAAAAATTGCTGCCCGACTTGAAAGTGGTATTAAAGCAGTAGTTACTCCTGGAATGCTTTTCGAAGCTCTTGGCTTCCGATATTTTGGTCCGGTTAATGGACATAATCTTCATCAGTTAATTAGAATTTTTGAACATGTTAAAACGCTCAAAGGTCCAATTCTTATTCATGCTATAACCGAAAAAGGTAAAGGATATAAACCCGCTGAAGGTCATGTTCAGAGATTACACGCTTCGACTCCTTTTGATAAGGTAACCGGAAAAGCATTCAAGAAAGAAGGTGCACCACCTGCTTACACAACAATTTTTGGAAATGCTCTTGTTGAAATCGTAAAACAAAATCCTAAAGTTGTTGGAATTACAGGTGCAATGCCTGATGGAACCGGTCTTGATATTCTACAAAAAGAATGTCCAAAAAATTATTTTGATGTAGGTATAGCTGAAGAACACGCGGTTACTTTTGCTGCAGGTTTAGCTACTCAGGGTATAATTCCTGTTGTAGCAATTTATTCAACATTTCTTCAGAGAGCATTCGATCAGATAATTCATGATGTAGCTCTTCAGAAATTACATGTTGTGTTTGTTATGGACAGAGCTGGACTTGTTGGTGCAGATGGTCCAACACATCACGGCTCTTTTGATATTTCTTACCTTCGTTTCATTCCGGGTATGATCCTGATGGCTCCAAAAGATGAAGCTGAATTAAAAAATATGCTTTTCACAGCTGTTGAATATAAAGATGGTCCTATTGCATTAAGATATCCCAGAGGAAATGCACTTGGTGTAGAAGTAAAGCCAGGTTTTGAAAAAATTGAGATTGGGAAAGCAGAAATTCTGAAATCAGGTGAAGATGTTGCTCTGCTTGCTTATGGTTCAATGGTACATTATGCATTAATTGCATCAGAGAAACTTGAAAGCCAGGGAATTCATTGTGAAGTTGTGAATATGCGATTTGCAAAACCTCTTGATAAAGAACTGTTAGATGATGTTGCAGCAAGATTCAGAAAAGTAGTGACACTCGAAGAGAATTCAATTATTGGTGGGTTTGGTAGTGGTGTGCTTGAATATTTCTCTGAAAAAAATTACAAGAATGATATTCTAAGAATCGGATTGCCAGACAAATTTGTTGATCACGGCACTCAGGAAGAACTCCATAAAATGCTTGGAATTGATCCTGATGGAATTGTTAATCAGGTTGTTAATTTTATTGAAATTAAAAAATCTAAAGAAGAGGTTTCTGTCTGATGCAGAAAGTTAAAATTGGAGTAATCGGCTTAGGAAGCATAGCTCAATTAGTTCATCTTCCGAATCTTCTTAAATTGGAGAATGCCGTACTCACAGCAGTTGCTGAAGTTAAAAAAAATCGTCTTAACACGATTGCTGATAAATTTAATGTTGCAGAAAGATATTCAGATTACAATGAAATGCTTGAGAAAAGTGATATTGATGCAGTCATAATAGCAACTCCAACTAATACACACAAAGATATCGCTATTGATTGCCTAAATGCAGACAAAGATGTTTTAGTTGAAAAACCATTAGCCAGAACTTTTGCAGAAGCTAAAGCCGTTGTTGAAGCAGCAAGAAAAAGCAAAAGAAAATTAATGGTCGGAATGAATCTTAGGTATCGCCCTGATACTATGCTTCTGAGAAGCTTCGTTAGTTCGGGTGAAATTGGCGAACCTTTTTATGCAAAGTGTGGCTGGGTCAGAAGACAAAGTTCTGAGGAAAAATGGTTTACAAAAAAAGAGGAAGCCGGTGGTGGAGTTATTATTGATCTCGGAATTCATCTTCTTGATCTTGCTCTATGGTTGATGAATTATCCTGAAGTCAATTCTGTATCTTGCAAAAATTATTATCACAATACAAAAAGTGTTGAAGATACAGCCATCAGTTTTCTGAAATTCAAAAATGATTCTTTGATAAATATGGAAGTTAGCTGGTCATTACCGACTGATAAAGATCATTTCTTCTTAAGTGTATTCGGAACAAAAGGAAGTTTTACGCTCAGTCCGCTGCATGTTTATAAAAGAATTAATAATGAAATTCTTGATCTTACTCCTGCACAACTTGATAATGCTACTACTCTTTTCAAAAAATCTTACTTGAATGAATTAAAAAGTTTTGTTGGTGCAGTTAAAGGATTAAATCCGGTATTATCTCCGGGGGATGAAGCATTGGAAAGAATGAAAATAATTGAAGCAATGTATCAATCAGCGCTGAAAGATTCAGAAATAAAATTATAGAATATGATAAAAATTCTTTTAATAGATGATGAACCGGATATTCTTGAATTTCTCAGGTATAATCTTGAGCAGGAAGGGTATCAGGTAATTACAGGAACAGATGGGCAACAGGCACTTGATAAAATTTCTGAAAATCCTGATTTAATTATTCTTGATATTATGATGCCCAAACTCGATGGCTTTGAAGTAATGGAAAGAATCAGAGCTGATAAAAGATATAAAGATATTCCTGTAATTTTTCTTACTGCTAAAGCAGGTGAAGTTCACGAAATAAAGGGACTTGAATTAGGTGCAAGCGATTATCTTCAAAAACCAATCTCACCAAAAAAATTATTAGCAAGAGTTAAAGCAAATCTTAAAAAGACTGAAGCCGGAACGAAAAAACAAAAGCTGCCTGATAATCTCACATTCGGACCAATTGAAATTGATAGAAAGAGCTTCACAGTCTTTGTTGATGGCGAACAGGTTTATTTTCCGCGAAAAGAATTTGAAATTTTATTTTTCCTTTTAGCAAATCCGGGAAGAGTTTTTAGCAGAGAAATGCTTCTAAAAGAAGTTTGGGGAAATGACATCTATGTTGTTGATCGCACAGTTGATGTTCATATGAGAAAAATTCGTGAAAAACTTGGTAAGTATTCCGAACTAATTGAAACCATAAAAGGTGTAGGATATAAAGTAAAAAGTGTGGAATGAACTTAAGCAGGACATAAGTTATTCAAAATTTTATTTAAAGGAATTCTTAATATTCTCTGCTCTAATTATCACTCTCATAACTTTTCTGATTGGCAATTTTGATAAAATTCTTATCACATCTTTAATTGTTTTTTCAATAAATTTTCTCTCAATTATTTATCTCAGCAGAAAAAGAAGAAATGAACTTGCTGAGATCGAAAAAATAATTACCAACATAAGAAATAATTTTTACGAAGTTGCCGATGAAATTATCCTTTCTGAAAATCTTTCATCTTTGGAAAAAGCAATTAAACTGATGTTCGAAAAATCCAAAAACGACATTGAATATATGCGGAAGCTTCAAAGAGTACGATCTGAATTTATTGCAAATGTTTCGCACGAACTCAGAACACCGATTTTTGCCATTCAGGGATACATCGAAACATTATTAAATGGTGCTATAAACGATCCTAAAGTAAATGTAAATTTTTTAGAAAAAGCTGTACATCATACAAATAACCTGAGCAATCTGTTAAACGATCTGATAAATATTTCTATGATTGAATCCGGCGAAATGCAGATGAGTTTCAGATATTTCGAATTGGCGCCTTATCTAAATTCAGTGGTTGAAGAGTTAAAATATCTTGCTGAAGAAAAAAATATTTCCTTGAATTGCCAGCCAATTAGGGAAGGGCTTCAGGTTTTTGGAGACAAAGAAAGATTAAAACAGGTTTTAAATAATCTGATTCAGAACGCAATCAAATACACCGAAAAAGGTGGTGTTGAAATTTTAGTTGAAGAAGAAAAAAAATTTGTTACCATAAAAGTTAAAGATACAGGAATTGGTATTCCGGAAGATCAAATCAGCAGAATTTTTGAAAGGTTCTATCGTGTAGATAAAGCTCGCTCCAGAGCTGTAGGTGGAACAGGTTTAGGTCTTTCGATAGTTAAACATATCTTAGAAGCACACAATTCAAAAGTTGAAGTTAAAAGCACACTTGGTGTTGGGAGTGAATTTAGTTTCAAACTAAAGAAGTGAAAGATTATTTTTGTATAAATTCTCAATTAAACTTTTATGAATAGAAATTCGCTCGCATTTGTAATTCCGTGCTTAAATGAAGAAAAAACACTTCCGTTTGTTTTGAAGAAAATACAGAAAATCAGAAATGATGAATTAAAGAATTATTTTACTGAGATAATAGTATCAGACAATGGTAGTACCGACAATTCTGTTTTTATAGCTGAATCGTTGGGCGCCAAAGTTGTTAATTGTGAAGTAAAAGGTTATGGTGCTGCTCTTGATTTTGGAATTCGGAATTCCAATTGTGAATATATAATATTTGCTGATGCTGATGACACTTATGATTTTTTAGAAGCACCAAAACTTTTCTTTGAAGCAATGAAGGGTTATGACCTTGTTATAGGTAATAGACTCAATAGTAATCTGAAGAAAAAATCTATGCCGTTTCTTCACAGATTTGTTGGCACTCCGATACTCAATTCAATCATAAATTTTCTTTATGCTAATAAAGAAAATAAAATTAAAGACTGTAATTCCGGATTCAGATGTTTCCGTAAAGAATCCTATTTAAGTTGGAACATTTCAGGTACTGGAATGGAATTCGCATCTGAAATGTTAGTTAAAGCTTTAATCAATAAATCAAAAATTTCGCATGTCCCAATTACACTGCATCCTGATCATGCTGATAGAACACCTCACTTAAAAACATGGCGGGATGGAATGCGACATTTGTTACAAATTCTGGTTGAATCGCCTAAACTTTTTCATGATATCGGTCTTCTATTGTTTTTACCTTCAATTTTAGGAATTGTAACAGGCTGGCTCTTTGGACCAATCCAAATCTTTAAATTCAGTGTTTTTGGTATTCATACTATGTTGATATTATTATTTGCGGGAGTAATTGGCATTTCTGTTTTTGGAATTGGTTTAGGTC